>CAZATW010000032.1:27095-33546 GCA_964488185.1 uncultured Coprococcus sp.
GGAAGCACAGCAACCGTAGTTAAGGATGGTACAGCAAGCGTAGAGCTTATCAATAACTATAGTGAAAATCCTGCACAGCTTGTCATTACCAAAACAATCAAGGGTGATGTAACCAAGGAAGAAGCAGAGGGAGCAATCAGCTTCACAGTAACAAATTCAGACGGAAGCTATACAAAGACAATCAAGCTTACAGATTCTGGCGTTACATATGATGCAGCTTCAAACAAGTATACAATAACACTTGAGAATCTTCCTGTAGATACATATACAGTAGAAGAGACAACAAAGGATATTGATGGTAATTCAGTAACTGTTAAGTATTCCGTAAATGGCGGAAGCCAGGTAACAGGAGATAGGGCTGATAACATTAGTCTTACAGCCGGTAATACTACAAATGTAGACTTTGAAGATGATTATTCAGCGAATACCGGAAAAATCAGATTTACAAAGGTTGCTCTTTATAAAGAAACATGTGCTGAGAACAGCAGCGACACAAAGCCTCTTGAGGGTGTAATGTTTACTTTGTATACAAAAGATGATGCAACATTTACTAATCCGATAGCTACTGCAGCAAGTGACAGTAATGGTATTGTAGAATTTACAAATGTTCCTTATGGCACATATGCAATTAAGGAAACAAGTACAAAGGCTGGATATATTGCAATAGATGATGTATTTACAGCAACGGTTGATGCTTCAAGTGCATCTACATATGCAAAGCTTGACGGTGTTGAGGATAATAAGGTAGTTAATGATGTCGTTAGAACCGATATAAGCCTTGTTAAGGTAAATGAGTCAAATACCGACGAGAAGATTCCAAATTCTATATATGCCTTATATGCAAAGGAAGGTGCAGTAGAGTCAGTGATTGCCAAAGCTACTACAGATGTAAATGGTGTACTGAAATTTGAAGGTGTATTTGTTGATAAAGAATACACAATCAAAGAGGTTTCAGCTCCTGACGGAAGCTATGTATCAGAGAGTCCTATTACGATTTCATATGAACTGAATAGTAATGGGGAAGTTGTAATCAAATCCTTTGACGGAGGTATAAGCACTGTTTCAGGTATGGCAACAGCTTATGTAGATGATAACGGTAATATTACATGGCTTGAGCCTTCGGTTCTCTACAGCTTTGATAAGGTTGATGAGGTTGGCAATCCATTGTCTGGTGCAACACTCAGACTGTCAGATGCAGATGGTAATCAGATTGATGAGTGGGTGACAGATGGTAACAGTCACGAGGTAAACGGTATACTTACCATAGGTAAAACGTATACACTTCATGAAGTTTCTGCACCTGAGGGCTATAAATTAGCTGATGATGTGGTATTTACTGTTTCGGATGATAAGGTTGGTGCGGGTGAAAATACTGTAGTTACCATTACAATGGTTGATAAAAAGGCAGAGACACCGACAACAGAAGAGCCAACGACTGAGACACCGACAACAGAGGAGCCAACGACTGAGACACCGACTACAGAAGTGACAACAACGGAAGAACCGACTACGGAGATAACAACGACAGAGATAACAACACAGACAACAGAGGATAAGCCGGAGAAACCTGATGGACCAAAGACAGGTGATGAAGCGCCTATCGTTCCTGCGGCAATTATATTATTTGTAAGTCTTGCAGCATGTGGTGTACTTGTAGTAAGAAAGAGAAAAAATAAAAAATAATGAGTGATTATGTAATAATCATCATAAACCAAGGAAATATGCCACAGGCAGTTCCCCTAGGTTGTGTTTAATCTAAAAGATATCCATATATGTGATGTAAACTGATTTTAAATACAGTATCACATATATGGATTTTCTTTTCTTGCAAGTCATATCTATGGCTTATACATCATATTATTAAAATATGAGAACGAATTGTGCTCTTTCGTATCGGGTACAAAAATGCAACTTTAGGAGGTATGAATGGAAGATTTCAATGTTTATAAGGATATTAATGCCAGAACAAATGGAGAAATTTACATAGGAGTAGTAGGACCTGTACGAACAGGCAAATCAACTTTTATAAAACGGTTTATGGAGAAAATGGTACTTCCGAATATTATCGACAGTAATGATAAGGAAATTGCTTTAGATGAAATGCCGCAGTCAGCTTCAGGTAAAACGATTATGACTACTGAGCCAAAATTTATTCCGAAAGATGGTATAGAAATCAGTGTGGATGATAATATCAATATGAAAGTTCGCCTTATTGATTGTGTAGGATATGTAGTTGACGGAGCAGAGGGACAGACTGAGGATGGCAAGGACAGAATGGTAAAGACACCTTGGTATGATTATGATATACCATTTGCAAAGGCGGCTGAAATAGGAACGAAGAAAGTAATCAATAATCATTCAACTGTCGGTATTGTTGTTACATGTGATGGCAGCTTTGGTGAATTAGAGCGTAGCAATTATATAGATGCTGAGACAAGAACGGTAAGAGAGCTTAAGGAACTGGGGAAACCATTTGTTATCATTCTTAATTCGAATCATCCGTATTCGGAGGAAACACAGCAGTTAACTGCCGAAATGTCTGAGAATTACGGAGTAGCAGTTATACCTGTGAATTGTGATCAGCTATCGAAAGAGGATATAAACAACATATTCACTGAATTGCTTTACAGCTTTCCTGTTTCTGCTATAAACTTCATTATCCCTAAGTGGCTTGAAGTATGTGATAATGATAACCAGATAAAACGGAGTGTCATCAGGGATGCCGAAGATATTTTAAAAAATAATAAATATCTTTATGATATGAAGAAGCTTGAATATCCTGAGAACCAATATGTGGAGAGTTATTCATGCGGAAATCTCAATCTTGCTGATGGAACAATAAATGTATCTGTTATTATATATAACCGCTATTATTACGACATGTTGTCTGATATGATGGGTGCACCTGTACATAATGAATACGATTTTATAAAAGAGATTAAGGCGATGTCGGAAGGCAGAAAATTCTGTGACAGTGTAATGAATGCTCTAAATAGTGTAAAGAGTAACGGATATGGTCTTGTTATGCCTGACAAGGAGGATATATCTCTTGATGAGCCGGAACTTATAAAGGCTGGTAATAAATATGGCGTTAAGGTAATGGCGGAAGCGCCTTCCGTTCATATGATAAAGGCAAATATAACTACGGAGATAGCTCCTATAGTGGGTTCAAAGGAACAGGCAGAGGACCTGATAGAATATATTAAGGATAGCACAAAGGATGAGGATAAGGACATATGGGAGGTCAATATATTTGGAAAAACCATTGAGCAGCTTGTAGAGGACGGATTAAATACGAAAGCAAATAAGATAAATGCAGAGAGCCAGCAGAAGCTGCAGGATGCAATGGAGAAGATCGTCAATGACGGCAATGGCGGAATGGTCTGTATAATTATTTAAGATTGCAATACCGCATAGAGCTATGTTAAAATATGCCCGTGACCGAATGAAGCGAAGCGGAATGAGGTGTACTGCGGTTGTGGTATGCACGAAAGCAATGTGTATGATACAAAGGAGATATTATGTCTGCAATAGATGTAAAACTGAATGTATTTGAAGGTCCGCTTGACCTTTTATTGCATTTGATTGAGAAAAATAAGGTTAATATATATGATATACCAATCGTTACCATAACGGAGCAATATCTGGAATACATAAATAATATGGAGGAGGAAGACCTCGATGTTATGAGTGAATTTCTTGTTATGGCAGCTCATTTGATAAGGATTAAGTCGAAGATGCTTCTGCCTAAGGAAGAGAAAGAAGAGGAAGAAGAGGAAGACCCAAGAGATGAGCTGGTTAGGCGGTTGTTGGAATACAAGATGTATAAATATGCGGCAAGCGAGCTTAAGGATATGGAGCTTGATGGGGCAAGGGCATTTTACAAGAGTCCGACGATTCCTTCAGAAATTAAAAATTACCATGAGGAAATTGACCCATATGATATGATATCAGAAATGGATATTAATCTTGAAAAGCTGAATGAGATATTTAAGTCCGTTATGCGAAAGCAGGTAGATAAGGTTGACCCAATCAGAAGTAAGTTTAAAAATATTGAAAAGGAAGAGATATCTCTTGAAGCGAAAATGATAGAAATCAGAGAACAGGTTAGAGGTCTTGAAGGTATCAATTTTAGAACGCTGCTTGAGATGCAGGCTTCAAGGATGAATATAATAGTGACGTTTCTTGCCATACTTGAGCTTATGAAGGTTAGCGCTATAACCATCAGGCAGGAAGAATTGTTTGGTGATATCGTTATTGATTCGATTGATACTATATGATGAGGTGCATTATGGAAGATAAGGAATTGGAATATACAAATAAAGAAAATGATAATAACGCTTTAATAGCGGATACGGAAGTGAATGAAACCAATAATGAAGTGTCTGAGACAGCTAAACCGGATGAGCCTAAAGCAGGGGAATATAGGGAATACAACGATGAATATCTTACTTCAGCGGTTGAGGCAATTTTATTTTCTGTTGGCGAGTCGGTTTCGCTTGACAGATTGGCAACAGCGCTTGTGATGGATAAAAAGGTACTGGAAAAGCAGCTTACTTCCGTTATGGAGCGTTATAATGAAAGTAACAGAGGTATAAAGCTGATTGAACTGGAAGGTGCATATCAGCTATGTACCAGAAATGAATATTATGATTTGCTTTCAAGAGTTGTGAATACGCCTAAGAAACCTGTGCTGACAGATGTGCTTCTTGAAACATTGTCTATCATAGCATACAAGCAACCGATAACAAGACCGGAAATAGAAGCGATAAGGGGGGTATCGTGTGTTCATGCAGTTAACAGGTTGATAGAATATAATCTTGTTGCTGAGGTCGGACGGCTGGATGCTCCGGGCAAACCGATATTATTTGGAACAACAGAAGAGTTTCTCCGATGCTTTGGGGTTGCTTCTACAAAGGATTTGCCGCTTATCAGTCCGGATAAGATTGAGGATTTTAAGAAAGAAGCCCAAGAAGAGGCAGAGTTTACATTAGGAGTGGATGTTTCTTAAATATGTAAATCATTATGGAATCATGTATATTTAAGTGAAAAGATTAGTCATATACAAGACGGTGTCGTAATATATTATTATGAATATACTTGCGGAGAGATAAAGTGAAGGATAAAAGAGTATTTTGTTATATTTGTATTATGGTAATGCTTATAACCCTTGGAGGTCGCTATACATATGTATATGCTGATGAGGAGCTTAGTGTTACTGAACTATACGCCCTGTCGGCAGTTCTTATGGATGCTGATACCGGGCGTATTTTATTTGACAAGAACGGTTCTGAGAGAAGGGCGAATGCCAGTACAACGAAGATATTGACCTGCATTCTGGCTCTTGAATGTGCCGATATAACAGACCGGGTCAGTGTATCGGCATATGCATCGAAAATGCCTGATGTCCAGCTTAATATAAATGAGGGAGAGGAATATTATCTGGGAGATTTGCTTCATTCACTTATGCTTGAAAGTCATAATGATTCCGCAGTTGCAATAGCTGAGCATGTAGGTGACAGTGTCGAAGGCTTTGCGGCAATGATGAATGAAAAAGCAAAGGAAATAGGCTGTCATAATACATATTTTATTACACCAAACGGACTTGATGCCAAAGACGAGCTGGGATTCCACGGAACATGTGCAAAAGACCTTGCCCTGATAATGAGATATTGTATAATGGAATCTCCCAAAAAAGAGGAGTTTCTTGATATTACAAGGACGGACAGCTATACATTTTCAGATGTGTCGGGGAGCAGAACCTTTACATGTAATAACCATAATTCCTTTTTAAATATGATGGAGGGTGCACTTACGGGAAAAACGGGATTTACCTGTGATGCCGGTTATTGTTATGTTGGAGCGTTGGAAAGAGACGGACGGACATACATAGTTGCACTTCTTGGCTGTGGCTGGCCTAATAATAAAACATACAAGTGGTCTGATACAAAGAAGCTGATGCAGTATGGCATTGAGAACTATGTAACAGAGCTTTTAAATGGAGATAGAGATGAGATACAGATAAATGTTGTTGGCGGAACAAAAGGGGATGTTTTACTAAAATGCAGTACCCGGTATAGTTGTAAGCTGTTATGGTCTGATAAGGATGAGGTGCGTTATGAATATATTTATCCTGATATACTTACTGCACCTGTTCATAAGGGTTCTGTCGTAGGACAGGTAAATGTATATGTAAATGGTGCCTTATATGATGTGGAAAATATATATGCAGACTGCGATATAGAAGAAGAAACATTAGAATACGATATCAAGAAAGTAGCAGATATTTTTCTTCGTGGTGCATATTAACATATTTCAGGTAAGCTCATATTCTATATTATGCAAGAGTTTTTATTGGGCTTAGACTTGTTGTACTAATATTATTGGTAATTGGTTAAAAGTCCAGCTAATAAATGTCAATAGAAAAATGTAAAAATTTCAAAATTATTTT
>CAZATW010000033.1:0-32434 GCA_964488185.1 uncultured Coprococcus sp.
GTAAATTTGTTACTCGCCGCCTATAGAGGCGGGAGTCATCTCCCATCTGATATAAGTATCTTGATAAAATTATTGAAGATGATTTGGAAATCTATGATAATGTGGAAGCAGAAGATAAAAGCGCAATGACACCGTTGCATGAAATAAAGAGTACTATTAATAGAATCGTCCAACAAGCAGAAAACAAAGGGGAATATGCAAATTTAGGATTTACAAAAAGCCAGATACAAAGAGAATTTGCAGATTTTGATGAGAGAAACTATGGATATACTTTGTTTCGGAAATTTGTAGAAGAAGAGACGAGATTTCAGGTACAGCAGCATGGAAGCACTACATATATTGTTAGAAATCAGACTGTTGTTGACGAAAAAATAATTTCAAATTATGTGATTACATTATCAAAGGAGAAAATGGAGTTAGGTGCTGTTGGCAGAAATATTCATAATCGTTTTCCTGAGTTTAAATATAAAGAACTTGGATATTCAAAATTGTCAAAATATATTTCAAGTATTCCTCAAGTTAAAATTGAGAAGAAAAAAGACAATAGAAATTATGTTGTGCCAAATAAGCAATAAAAGAAAGCGTGTACTATTTGAATATCCAAATAGTAATATCTTATCCAAACAGATTTCGTGAGGGAAAAAACTTCTCTTCAAAAAATATGAATAACGGCTATGCCCTCATTTTCTCATAAACCTTTCTGAATGCTGTAGGAAGGGCGATTTTTGTCGCAAGCTCCTCGTGTGTAACCCAAATAATACCGTCCAGTTTATATTCTGTATCACATTCAATCAGCAGACATTCCATATGCCATTCAATATGGGTAAAAATATGCTTGAGTCGTTCTTTTCTGCAAATGAAGTTTTTATGAATGTCAAATTGAGGCTGTAATTGGGCAAGCTGCTCTAAAATCTGTTTTTTCGTAAAAAAGCCAATCCAATTTGGCAGCTCCCACATGTCGGACAGAACCCCTTTTTTCTCTCGTTTTCTGACAGCAATTTTGTCCTGATATTGTAAAACCAGAACCGTTATTTTTTCAACCCTTCGTGCTGCTTTCTGTTTCTTAACCGGATATTGAAGCTGTGTACCATTTTGACAGGCACCGCATAAAACATGCAGCGGACACCTAGAACATTTTGGCAGCCCGTTCGGAACACATACTACAGCGCCCAGTTCCATCAGGCTTTGTGTAAAATCACCCCGTTGCCGGGTTGGATAGATTTTTTCCAGTTCTGTTGTAATCTGTTTTCGGAATCCGATATCCATGATATCCTGACCGTTCTCGGTTAATCTCGTAATGACACGCAATACATTTCCATCTACAGCAGCTTTTGCCTGCTCAAAGGAAATGGAGGAAATGGCACCTGCCGTATAAGCACCGATTCCCGGCAATGCAAGAATGTCATGATATTGTTCGGGGAAATGTCCCTGATATTCATCGCAGATAATTTGTGATGCCTTTTTTAAATTTTTGGCACGGGAGTAGTATCCCAATCCCTCCCACAGCTTCAAAAGCTCCTCGTCCTTGCTTGCAGCGAGTGTGGAAATCGAAGGATAGTGTTCCATGAAACGCTCATAATAGGGAATGACCGTTTCTACCCGTGTCTGCTGAAGCATAATCTCCGATACCCACACACGATAAGGGTCGGTGTTTTCCCGCCATGGCAAGTCTCTTTTATTGATATGATACCAGTCTAAAAGAGGTGTTACAATTTGTTTCAGCTCATTGCTTTGCATAAGTTCCTCCATTTTGAAGCTGTTTATTACGGAATTGCTCCGTTTTGGTTTCTTTTATTGTACCTATTTTGATTTCCGGTTGCAAGAGATACCATAAACAGGATATGTCAATATCAGAACGAAGCAGGTTTTGACAAAATACATTTTGGAGTAGTGTATGTTAAAAAGGAATTGAGATTGTAAAATTGCTTTCAGATGAAGAATATAATTTGGCTTAAATCATAACACTAACATATATCAATCAAAGAGAGGAATTATATATGAAATGGAATATTGTTACTGATTCAAGCTGTGATTTATTTGATTTGGAGGTTCCCAATGATATAGTAAATTTTTCAAGTGTACCATTTGTGATAAACATCGGTAATAAAGATTTTGTTGACGATATCAGCCTTAATACAAAGGAGCTTATTACTTCTATGGAGATGAGTGATAAGGCAGGACATACCTCATGTCCGTCTCCGCATACATGGTATAAGCAGTTTAAAAAGGCAGATATTTCTATTGCAATTACAATATCCAGCAAACTTTCAGGCAGCTATAGAAGTGCGTGTGTTGCACGGAATATGATAATGGATAAATATCCTGATAAAAAAATAGCAGTGATTGATTCCTATTCTGCCGGAGCCGAGATTACATTACTTGTTCGGAAATTAAGTAGTTTTATTGAAGCGGGCAATGATTTTGATACGGTAGTTGACAATTTGAAGCAATATATGAGTCAGACGCATGTTGTATTTGCCCTGTCATCCTTTAACAATCTGATAAAAAGTGGAAGAATGAATAAGCTGTCCGGATTCATTGCAAATAAGCTTGGATTTTGGGGGATAGGAATAGGAAGCGAGCAGGGAATAATCAAGGTTAAGAAAAAGGTTCGAGGCAGAAAAAAGGCAATCGATGCTATTCTTGGCGATATGAAGGAACGTGGTTTTTGTCAGGGAGCGGTTGTAATCAGTCATTGTCAAAACAGAAAATTTGCTGAAATTCTGAAAATAGCCATACAGGATATGTGGAATAAGGCAGATGTTAAGATTATTCCAACACGGGGGCTGTGCAGCTATTATGCAGAAAAAGGTGGTCTGATTGTGGGATTTTAAGAAATGAGTTCATCGGTTTATCCGATGAACTTTTTTTGCGCATGATAATAAAAGTATGTATAATAGATTTAGAATGAAATTGAAGAGGGAGTTGCATGATTGAAAAGGGTTCAAAGATAGGAATTGTATGCTGCTCAAACGGACAGAAAATTGAAAATGCCAATAGAATAAGGCGTTTAGAAAATACCTTATTTTCCATTGGTTTGCAGCCGGTATTCAGTGACTATATTTATGAGAAAAAGGGTGTATTTAGCGGCTGTGCGGAAGAACGGGCAAAGGCACTTATGGATTTCTATAGAGATGATGAAATAAAAGGCATATTTGATATTTCAGGAGGAGATATAGCAAACGGTATTCTGCCGTACCTTGATTATGATGTGATTGCAGAAAACGCAAAGCTTTTCTGGGGATATAGTGATTTGACGACGGTTATCAATGCCATTTATGCAAAAACGGGGAGACCTTCGGTCTTATATCAGATAAGAAATCTTATTTATGGTCAGAGAGAAAGGCAGCTTGAAGATTTTGTAAATACAGTGATAGAGGGTGGTAATGCTTTATTTGATATAAAATATGATTTTATCCAGCAAAAAGAAATGCACGGAATTGTGGTAGGCGGAAATATCAGATGCTTTTTGAAGCTGGCAGGCACGGAATTTATGCCCGATTTAACCGATAAAATATTACTGCTTGAAAGCTATAGCGGAGTTGTTCCCCAGATGGAAACATATTTATGCCAGTTAGGGCAAATGGGTGCGTTTGACAGGGCAGCAGGGATTTTGCTCGGAACCTTTACGCAGATGGAAGCGGACAGGTGTGTTCCTGATATGAAAACACTGATAAAAAGATTTGTAAGTTCTGATTTGCCGATAGCGGTAACAGAAGAAATCGGACATGGAACGAATGCGAAGGGGATTATTATCGGTAGGAATTTAATAATTGCCGATGAAAGGAGAAAGCAGAAATATGTATAAATTTATTATTTGTTTTATTGCGGGGATAGGAGCGGGACTTGGAACCGGATTTGCAGGGATGAGTGCCGCAAGTGCATATACCTATGGGAGAAATAAAAATATCGATATACGAAATGGCATTATTATGGGTTCCGAATACTACCATGGGAAGCTTTTCTGTATTTATGACCTTGCTGCTTGGAATAAAATTTATCGTAAAACTTGTTGTACTTGCTGTCTTAGGAATATCCATTTTGGCGGTGAATTATATAAAGTAAAAGGATTAATTGAAAAAAATTATTAATAAGGAATGTTGATTTTGCCTATACGGTATGATATATTCTTTTTAGTTAGCAACAACTAGCTGTGAATAAATCAAGTAAGTCCTTTCAAAACCGTAGCTGCTGAATACGGTAGAAGAATGCCCTATATGCTTTCATGTATTATAGGGCATCTTTTAAGGAACGAATTGTGCAAAGAAGGAGAGAAAAAGAATGGATTATTTGCAGATTGAAAAGGTAATTGGAAGAGAAATCTTAGATTCCAGAGGTAATCCAACTGTTGAGGCTGAGGTAACTTTGGCAGATGGAACGGTTGCAAGAGGTACAGCTCCAAGTGGTGCATCAACAGGAGAGTTTGAAGCTTTGGAGCTTAGAGACGGAGATAAATCAAGATATCTTGGTAAGGGTGTTACAAAGGCTGTAGAGAATATAAATACGGTTATTGCAGATGCAATTATTGGTATGGATGCATCTGATATCTATGCTGTTGACAAGGCTATGATTACGGCTGACGGAACAAAGGACAAGTCAAAGCTGGGTGCAAATGCAATTCTTGCCGTATCAATTGCAACTGCAAGAGCAGCGGCAAATTCACTTGATATTCCGCTTTATCGTTTCCTTGGTGGTATTTCAGGTAACAGACTTCCTGTTCCGATGATGAATATTTTAAATGGTGGTGCTCACGCTGCAAATACGGTAGATGTACAGGAATTTATGATTATGCCTGTAGGTGCAGACAGCTTTAAGGAGGCACTCCGCTGGTGTGCAGAGGTATTCCATGCACTTGCAGCATTGTTAAAGTCAAAGGGACTTGCAACATCTGTCGGTGACGAGGGTGGATTTGCACCTGACCTTGCAAGTGATGAGGAGGCAATCCAGTATATTTTAGAGGCTGTAAAGAATGCAGGCTACGAGCCGGGTAAGGATTTCATGATTGCTATGGATGCTGCATCCAGTGAATGGAAGGGCTCTGTAAAAGGTGAGTACATACTTCCAAAGGCAGGAACAAAATTTACTTCGGAAGGTCTTATTGAGCATTGGAAGCAGCTTGTAGAGAAATATCCGATTATTTCAATCGAGGATGCCTTGGATGAAGAGGATTGGGAAGGCTGGCAGAAGCTTACAAAGGAGCTTGGTGACAAGGTACAGCTGGTTGGTGATGATTTGTTTGTTACAAACACTGAGAGATTGCAGAAGGGTATTGAGCTTGGCTGTGGTAACAGTATACTGATTAAGCTCAATCAGATAGGCTCTGTTTCAGAGACCCTTGAGGCAATCAAGATGGCTCACAAGGCAGGTTATACAGCAATATCATCTCATCGTTCCGGTGAAACAGCGGATACTACGATTGCTGATTTGGCAGTAGCATTAAATACATGCCAGATAAAGACAGGTGCACCTAGCCGTTCTGAACGTGTTGCAAAATACAACCAGCTGCTTCGTATTGAAGAGCAGTTGAAGGATAGTGCAGTATATCCGGGTATGGCAGCATTTAATGTAAAGAGATAGAAAAAATTTTTTTCAATACAAGAGGGCTGTTGCTTTATGATTCATAATCATGAAAGCAACGGTCCTTTTATATTGTCATAAATTTAAAAAATGCGGTGGTATCATGTATTTGAAGGTACCTTGAATACTTTTTGGAGGGAATAGGAGCATGAAAATGAATAAGATAAAAGAAATAAATAGATATGAGTGGGGACGCATTATCATGCCGCAGATATCAACGACAGGCTAATTCTCAATTTACGGGATATCAGTCATACCATGCGATTTCTTTATGAAGGAAAGGGCAGTCAAAAGCGGGTTCTAATCATTTTGAGTGAAATAGGCGTCATTACACAGCGGGAATTGACGGAACGTCTCGGGATAAAGCCCGGGTCTGCCAGCGAGGTAATTGCAAAACTGGAAAATTCAGGATGGATTACTCGGACACCGAGTGAAACGGACAGAAGAACTGCGGATGTTGCCCTTACAGAAAAGGGAAAGCAGTTGGCACTAGAAGCCAAGAAGCAGCGTAATCTGTGGCATGAGGAGATGTTCTCCTGTTTATCGGAAAACGAGAAATCAGAATTGCTTTTTTTACTGGTAATCAAGATACACTGCTTTCAAAAAAGGGTAGGTATTATGAGCTTTATATGACGCAGTACGCCGGATTTGCGATATAATTATTAAAAAAATGACTTGATTTTTTTCGCTTTTTTATGGTAAATTATCTGTCGGTAATAAAATAATAATGCATAAACGACACAAGTAGTGCTGGGCACGTAAATCTGATTACGGTAAATATGGATACAGTAAATCAGAGACCGATACTACTTGTGTTTTTTATGTCTATAAGGAGGAAAAATAATGCCAACAAATCAATTTCAAAGGATGGTCTTTGCCTTCCTTACCGTATTAGTAACTGTACATGCTTATGTATTTTTTAGTCTGTATGTAGTAAATGGAAGTACACTGATGGCAATAACAGGTGCGGATTCTGTAATTCATGCCATTAATGCCCAGGGCGGTGTCTATATGTTCGGAGAAATGCTTCCGATATGGGCGGTGATTATTATAGAGTTTTGCTTTGCATATGGATTGGAATGTATTATGGGAAGCCCTTGCTCATTTAAATTGGCAAGCAGAATATTTGACCCAAGAAAAAATCATCCAATGATATTTGAAAGTGCCATTATCTGTGCAACAGTAGGACTTATGTGTCCTGCCATGAGTTTACTTGCAGCATTCTTTTATTATCCGTATTATAACGGATTTTGTATTTGGACCTTGCTTGCAAACTGGATGAAGCTTGTATGCTTTAATTTCCCATTTGCATATTTTACACAATTATTCTTCATACAGCCTTTAGTAAGAACTGTATTTAAATTCCTGTTCAGAAGGGATATTGCTAAACGTACCCAATTAGAGCAGAATTTGGGTAATAATCAAAAGCGTGCAAAGGATGAAATAGATGCTATTGATAATATTATGAGACGTATAGATGAAATCAAAGCGGAGCTTGAGGAAGAGAAGAAAAAAATAATGTAATTGTTGTTATTACATAGTTATAGCATAATGATAAAAGAGTGCCTTGTAATGGAGATACATGGCACTTTTTGCTATTTTACTATTCATACTTGACATTTATAATCATATAATTTAAAATTAGATTAATTCTAAAACATAGGAGGTGAGTATGGGAAAATATGCAGATTCTATATTAGAGATAATTAATGAATCGTATGAACATATGACGGCAGAGCAGGTATTTTTTGAAGTAAAAAAAATGTATCCCGGTATCGTTTTGGCTACAGTGTATAATAATCTTAATACGCTTTATAGTAAAGGGTTAATAAGGAGATTATCCATAGAGGGTTCTCCTGAACGCTATGACAGAATACAGAGACACGACCATCTGGTCTGTCGAAAGTGTGGCAGATTAGCAGATTTCAACTTTACGGATTTAACGAAAAATTTGGAGAGCCAGCTGGGAGAAGGCGTATTGTCATATGATTTAAAAGTATTTTATCTTTGTCCTGATTGCAGGGATGCTTCTATGGAGACACATGATATAAACGACGGAAAGAAGAATTAAAAACATTAAGAATACAATATTTATAATTTAGGAGGAAATAATATGTCAACATTAAATGATTCAGTAAAGAGTAATAAGTATGCGGGAACACAGACAGAAAAGAACCTTGAGGCTGCTTTTGCAGGAGAATCAGAGGCTAGAAATAAATATACCTATTTTGCATCCGTGGCAAAGAAGGAGGGCTATGAACAGATTGCTTCATTATTCTTAAAGACAGCAGACAACGAGAAAGAGCATGCAAAAATGTGGTTCAAGGAATTAAACGGTATTGGAGATACTGCGGCAAATCTTGAAGCCGCTGCTGAGGGAGAGAACTATGAGTGGACAGATATGTATGATGAATTTGCCAAGACTGCTGATGAGGAAGGCTTCCATGAATTAGCTGAAAAATTCCGTCTTGTTGCTGCGGTTGAAAAGCACCATGAGGAAAGATACCGCGCACTGTTAAATAATGTAGAGACGGCAGCAGTATTTGAAAAGGGTGAAGTTAAGGTATGGGAGTGCCGTAATTGTGGACATATCGTGGTCGGAACAAAGGCGCCGGAGGTATGTCCTACATGTAACCATCCACAGAGCTATTTTGAAATCAGCTGTGCAAATTACTAATTGGATTGTCTGATCTGGTAGAGCAATCATGAAGTAATAAATAGAATAATCATATAAAGAAGAACAACCGGTATAATAGGTGTTATATTGGTTGTTCTTCTTTGTGTTATGCAATACAAATCCGATTGAGGAGTATGGCTGTTTCTGCTATACTACTTGTAAAAAAGGCTGGTATAGGTCAGTTAATTGGACTGTTCGTTTATGATTTTTTATATGAAAATGGAGGCGCTAACATGGATAAACATTCACAACGATTGGATTTGCTGTATCAGAATATGATAGCGTATTATTCGGGGGACCCGAAAAGAATACAGCACTTTGTCAAGGTACATAGCTTTGCAAGGCTTATCGGACATATGGAGAAGGTTTCTGATGAACAACTGGTTATCATAGAGGCAGCAGCCTATGTACATGACATAGGCATTAAACCAGCAGAACACATTTATGGAGATTGTAATGGAAAACATCAGGAGGAGCTTGGTCCTGAACCGGCAAGAATGATGCTTGAACAATGTGGATTTGCAAATTCTCAGATAGAAAGAATCGTTTATCTTGTGGGACATCATCATACCTATACTGATATTGACGGAATTGACTATCAGATTTTGGTAGAGGCAGATTTCCTTGTAAATCTTTTTGAAGATGGAGGTTCGATTCAGTCAGTGCAGCATGCTTTTGACTATATATTTAAAACGGAATCCGGAAAATATATATGTAGAACAATGTTTGGAATATAAGAAAAAACCTCTTTTGGTAGAAAAAAAGGAAGTAGTATGTTATCATTTATTTAATAGTTATTAGGGGAAGCTATTACAAAATGTTAATATAGTTATAAAAACAAAGGAATTTACAAGTGTTTGTGGAAGAGGTGTTTCGATATGGATATATATTCATCGGACAGGATTCTGAAAATTAGAAAAGCGCATTTCGATACAGTCCATTTTTGGGCGGATTTGTCGGAAAACAGATTTGTAATTGAAGATAATGATATTTTACCGGATCAACTGATGAAGGGAAACTGTGACTTGCTCAAGGAGTTATATGAAGGCTCATATGTAGATGTGAAGGATAGAGGGAAAATAATTAATCTTTACGAACGGATTATACAGGGATTAAAAGAGCCGATTCATATGGATGAACTGGAGGCGCAATTTAGCATTACAAATAGAGACGGACAGAAGGTTTTTGTGTCTGTTTTGTGTTTTATTGATACAGATAGTGAGGGTTTAATAACGGCTTATGTAGGTCTTTTAAAACCGCTTAGAAAAAAGGAGCTGGAGAACAAGGAGATTCTTGATGCATTCAGTAACGATAAGAATCCTTCAATTTTTATAAACAGAATTGCAAAATTTCAGGCAGCGAATCCGGATAGGGAATATGCGTATATACAGTTTGATATTCGTAAATTCAGATATATAAATGAGAAATACGGCAGTGATGTTGGTGATGATATATTGCGGTATATTTCAGATACACTTGATGTCATGTGTGACAATGATCATCTGCATTGCAGGCTGACGGCAGATTTGTTTGAAATCGTTACATATTATAATAGTCGGGAAGAGATTCTTGAATTTATCGAGATGCTGGATGCAAGGCTTCACAGATATGGCGATATTAGATTTAGCATGTCATACGGAATCAGTATTGCACCGGGAACATCTACTGCGTATCGTAAGCATGGAGATGAGGCCGGACTTGCCAGGGTGCAGAGCAAGAGTGTTATTCTAAATAAAGCTGTTTTCTATGAGGATACCTTGATGGACAATGTTAAGCGTGCAGGAGCAATCGAGGAGATAGAAGAGGAGGCATTAAAAAACGGAGAGTTTCATGTATATCTACAGCCAAAATATTTGTATGATAAATGCAAGGCGAAGATTGTGGGAGCGGAAGCTCTTGTGAGGTGGATAGGAAAGGATGGAAAATGTAAATCTCCGGTAGAGTTTATTCCCGTTTTTGAAAAAAACGGATTTATTTTTAAGCTGGATTATTATATGTGGGAGAGCGTTTGCAAGCTTCTTAGAAAATGGCTGGATGAAGGGAAAGAACCATTGCCGATATCTGTAAATGTCTCGAGAAGTTATCTTAAAAAAATAGATATTGTTCAGTATATGAAAGGTCTGATTGAAAAATATCAGATTCCTATAGAGCTTT
Source organism: uncultured Coprococcus sp. (assembly GCA_964488185.1). Lineage (GTDB taxonomy): Bacteria > Bacillota > Clostridia > Lachnospirales > Lachnospiraceae > Coprococcus. The sequence continues at coordinate 10,409 of CAZATW010000033.1, forward strand.
TTCAGATTGAGATTACGGAGACGACAGAAAGTGACGAAACACTGGAATATGTAAATAAGTTTAAAGAAGCGGGATTTGTTCTGATGATGGATGATTTCGGTTCGGGGTATTCGTCACTGAGTATGCTGAAGGATACACCGTTTGATGTACTTAAAATGGATAGGTTTTTCCTTGATGAGTGTCTGGATAGTGAGCAAGGCAAGACAATCGTTTCCCATGTAATAGCCATGACAAATGATTTGGGACTTCATATCGTTGCAGAAGGTGTGGAAACGAGGGATATGGCAGATTTTCTTTATGATAATGGCTGTGTTGTATCTCAAGGTTATTATTTTTCAAAGCCTGTTCCGGTGGAAGAATTTGAGCGAATGAGAGATGAATATTATATAAATTATGAATAATAACAATGAAATCTTGTAAGAATATGGCAGGAGGGAGAAACCGAAAGATGGATATTAAATGGGCTGTCTTGGGAACCGGTGTCATTGCCAATGAAATGGCAGGTACGCTGGCAAAGTCAGGAAAATATATCATATGCCGATTTATCATAAGCTGAAAGCACTTTTAGACAGTGGAAAACTGGGTAAAGTAAATTTAATAACCATGAATTTTGGAAGCTTAAGTAATATTTTTAAACAAAAGAGCCTGCCGCCTTATCAATTGGGGCAGCAGGCCCTTTTATTGTATTAATTAGTACTTTTCCTGTATGAAAAGCTTAGCCATATCTATAGGATTTACTCCTTGTCTTTGATTTGACTGTGTATCTGTTGGAGTGACTTAACATCGCCGTTTCCATGTTTTTGTACATATAAGATACCCTTAACTGTTGCTCTGGCAGCAGCAATCGTAGTCATATATGGAACCTTTGCTTTTATGGCAGCCTTACGGAGGTAGCTGTCATCATGAACACTGTCCTTGCCAACCGGTGAATTGATAATTAAATCAATATCACCGTTTGTAATCATGTCCAGTATATTAGGACGGCCTTCGTAGAGTTTCTTTACAAGCTCGGCACAAATTCCGGCTTCGGTAATAATCTCATGGGTTTTTCCGGTAGCGAATATCTTAAAACCTGCTTCGTCAAAGAGCTTTGCAATTTCAACAACCTCAGGTTTATCCTTACGGTTTACGGATATCAGTACGGTTCCACTGAGAGGAAGTCGTGTCTGTGTCGCTTCCTGAGCCTTGTAGAAGGCTTCGCCATAATAAGTTGACAGACCAAGAACCTCACCTGTTGAACGCATTTCAGGTCCCAGAATCGGGTCAACCTCAGGGAACATATTAAATGGGAAGACTGCTTCCTTGACGCCATAGTATGGGATATCCTGCTCCTTCAGTGATGGAACCGGAGATGGGCGTCCTGTGATATCAGAAGTAATGATATCGGTAGCAAGCGGCACCATTCTTATGTTACAAACCTTAGAAACGAGCGGTACTGTACGGGAAGCTCGTGGATTTGCTTCAAGCACGTATACCTTTCCGTTTTCAATGGCATACTGCATATTCATTAAACCCTTGACATGCATTTCTTCTGCAATCCTTTTTGTATATTCCTTGATAGTCATAACATTTTCTTCTGAAATATGGACAGAAGGAATAATACATGCAGAGTCTCCCGAGTGAACACCCGCAAGCTCAATGTGTTCCATTACAGCAGGAACAAAGGCATGAGTTCCGTCACTGATTGCATCTGCCTCACATTCAAGTGCATGATTTAAGAAACGGTCTATGAGGATTGGACGGTCAGGGGTAACACCGACAGCAGCCTTCATGTAGCCCTCCATGCTTTCATCATCATAGACAACCTCCATGCCACGGCCGCCTAAAACGTAGGATGGACGCACCATAACAGGATAACCGATTTTTCCTGCAATACTGAGAGCTTCTTCTACGGTTGTTGCCATGCCTGCTTCCGGCATTGGTATTCCCAATTTGTCCATCATGGCACGGAACAAATCACGGTCTTCCGCAAGGTCGATTACGGCAGGAGAGGTACCAAGAATTTTTACGCCGTTTTTTTCAAGCTCGGATGCCAGATTAAGCGGTGTCTGACCTCCAAACTGTGCGATAACGCCAAGCGGCTTCTCCTTTTTGTAAATGCTTAAGACATCCTCAAGCGTAAGCGGCTCAAAGTAAAGCTTGTCTGATGTATCGTAGTCGGTTGATACCGTCTCCGGATTACAGTTGACAATGATTGTTTCAAAGCCCAGCTTCTTTAATGCCAGTGCAGCGTGAACACAGCAGTAGTCAAATTCGATACCTTGTCCGATTCGGTTTGGACCGCCCCCCAGAATCATAATCTTTGGCTTGTCCGTATTGACAGGGCTTTTATCCTCTGCATTGTAGGTTGAATAATAATATGCGCTGTCAGGTGTACCACTTACATGAACACCCTCCCAGGCTTCCTCTACACCAAGCTCGATACGCTTATTTCTGATGTCGGCCTCGGGAATATCCAATATCTGGCTTAAGTATTTATCTGAAAAGCCGTTCTTCTTGGCTGAAATGAGCTGTTCATCTGATGGAAGAGCGCCTTTATTCACGGCAAGTGCTTCTTCCTCTTCAACAAGCTCCTTCATCTGCTCTATAAAGTAAGTCTTAACCTTTGTAATATCAAAGATTTCATCAACCGTTGCACCTTTTCTAAGGGCTTCATACATAATGAAATGACGTTCGCTTGAAGGATGTGCCAGCATGCGGAGTAATTCTTCTTTTGATTTTGAATTGAAATCCTTTGCATATCCAAGACCGTATCTGCCTGTTTCAAGGCTTCTGATAGCCTTCTGGAAAGCTTCTTTATAGGTTTTGCCGATACTCATTACTTCACCGACAGCACGCATCTGTGTACCAAGCTTATCCTCAACACCCTTGAATTTTTCAAATGCCCAGCGGGCAAATTTAATAACGACATAGTCTCCGTCAGGAACATATTTGTCCAGTGTGCCATATTTGCCGCATTCAATATCCTTTAATGTAAGTCCTGCTGCAAGCATTGCTGAAACAAGCGCAATAGGGAAACCTGTTGCTTTTGATGCAAGAGCAGAGGAACGGGATGTTCTTGGATTGATTTCAATAACAACAATACGGTCAGTAACAGGGTCGTGGGCAAACTGAACATTGGTACCGCCGATAACCTTAACGGATTCTACAATACGGTATGCCTGTTCCTGAAGCTTCGCCTGCAATTCTTCTGAAATCGTAAGCATTGGCGCAGAACAGAAGGAATCTCCCGTATGCGTTCCAAGTGGATCGATATTCTCAATGAAGCAGACCGTAATCATATTGCCTTCTGCATCACGTACAACTTCAAGCTCCAATTCCTCCCAGCCCAGTATCGATTCTTCAACAAGAACCTGTCCTACAAGACTTGCCTGAAGTCCTCTTGCACAGACTGTCTTTAATTCTTCCTTGTTGTAGACAAGACCACCGCCGGCACCGCCCATGGTATAAGCAGGACGAAGTACGACGGGATATCCGAGTCTGCCTGCGATATCAAGTGCCTCTTCGACACTATAGGCAACCTCACTTCGCGCCATTTCAATGCCGATTTCATTCATGGATTTTTTGAATTCGATACGGTCTTCACCACGCTTAATCGCATCGACCTGAACACCGATAACTTTAACCTCATATTTATCGAGAATACCGTTCTTTGAAAGCTCTGCACAAAGATTGAGTCCGGATTGTCCACCCAGATTTGGCAGAAGTGCATCCGGTCGTTCCTTTGCAATAATCTGCTCCAAACGATTGACATTTAACGGCTCGATGTAGGTTACATCTGCAATCTCAGGGTCTGTCATAATCGTTGCAGGATTTGAGTTAACTAAAACGATTTCATATCCAAGCTTTCGGAGTGCTTTGCATGCCTGTGTTCCTGAATAGTCAAATTCGCATGCCTGTCCGATGATAATCGGGCCTGAACCAATTATCAGTACTTTGTTGATGTCTTCTCTTTTTGGCATAATAAATCTCCTTGGTTTTTATTTTTAATTTACATTATAAAGTATATCGAAGAAAATACACAGTATTTTTTATAAAAAAAATTATTTTTTTAAATTTCCCATAAAAAACGAAATCTGATTCGTATCGTATATATCAGATAAAATATGGGCATGGATTGTTTTCAGGTACCATAGCTTATAAAAATATGTAAAGTAGAAGGGAGAAATATCATGAAAAAGAAACTATTAAGCTTATTTGCAGTCGGTTTAATGCTGGTCTGTGTGGGATGCGGAAGTGACAAATCAGATGTGGATGTCAGTAAAAGTGAGCTTACTTATGATAGCTATGAAGCCGATTTGGAGGCGGGAACGACAGAGGAGGCGGCAGGAGGATTTAACGATACCTACTCGGCAGACAGTCTGAATACCGATTATGACAAAGCCGCAACGGAGGATGCTGCAAATACAAACAGCAATACATCAGGAGCTGAACAGACGGAGAAAACTGGAACAGGGAAGATCGACAAGGAGATGCTTGTCTACCGCGGTGAGTTAAGCGTGGATACATTGGATTTTAATACCTCTGTCAGTAACTTTAAGTCACTGATCAATGAAAAAGGGGGATTTATCGAGTCGGAATCCTATACGGATAACTATTCAAACAACAGCTATTATGCCGTTGATGAATCCAGTAAGCATAATATGTATACTGCTACTGTAAGAGTGCCAAGTAATGCATATGATGAGGTAATGAATTCGGCAACAAATCTTGGTGATGTCAGAAGCAGATATTCCAATGCCTCAAATGTTACACAACAGTACAGCACTTATCAGTCCCAGCTTGAGATTTATGAGACAGAGTACAACAGATATCTGACTTTGCTGGAGAGTGCTACAGATGATGAATATGCATTGATGATAGAGAATGAATTATTTGATATCCAAATTCAGATAGCCGATTTGAAATCAGGTATTACAAACATTGAAAATGATGTAGCATATTCCTATATTGATATTACGATTAAAGAGGTATCGGAGTACGAGGAAGAACCTGAGAAAACGGATACATTTTTTGACAGATTTAAAAATACATGCAAGGATTCATGGGATGGATTTTTAGAAGCCATGGAGGAATTTTTATTCTGGATTATTATAAATATTTATGGAATTATCATTTTTGTAGTCATTGTTCTGCTGATTTGGCGTTTTTGGAGAAAAAAGAGAAACAAAAGAGCCGGCAAGAAGAAAGAAACTTCAATGAAGAAAAATGGAGTATTTGAGCAAACAGCGCAAAAAGAAGCAGTAGAACAGATAGAAAGCAATAACGGAGCAAAATAATAATTAAAATATATGTTAAAAATGCACATATTTATATGTGCATTTTTATTTGTTGTGAAAATATTTACCATATGCTATTATTATTACAGTATGTAAAATTGTGGGAATTATATAAATCCCTAATGTTTTTTAGGAAAATGTAACAATGAGGAAACGTGATTAAGAAAGACAGGGAGGAAGAAATGAGCAAAAAACGATTTTTAAAAGGCATATTATGTTCGGCTGCGATAGTGGCAGGATTAATGACTGCAAGGCCGATGGTGGGATATGCCGAGGATTTGCCGGAGACAGACCCGACAAAGGGTGTAACGATTGAGACCGAAGGAACACAAAAAACGGTTAATCTCAATGGTAATTCCGTAGTTATTAAGGAGTCTGATGCTTCAACAACGGAGAGTCCGTCAGTGAATCTGTACATTGATGCAAACAGGAATGGCATCATAGATACAGATGAGGAAATGGTTTCGGTAAACGGTATACAGGATTTTGACAGAAGCTATAGTATTTATGGGGTTAAAAACGAAAAGTCAACAACACCTTTAAGCATTACTGTTGAAAGTGGAACGGTCAGCTATCTTTATGCTGTAGATGGCGGTGAGATAGTTTCTGAGGATGCAGCCGAGGCTGCTATAAGCATCAATATTAAAGGTGGTGTTGTTTATTACTTATTTGGTGCGAATGATTCAGATGTTACATCAGCATCGGCTTCAGCCATAAAGTATACGCAGGATGATGGAGAGGTATATGTAACATATCTTATACAGAATGGTGTTGCCACATCGCAGGGGAGTGAAACAGGTGTTATAGATGTTGATATAACCGGAGGAATAGACAAGACATTTTATTCCGTATCAAGTGCTGATATTATTGGAAATGAGAAATCACAGGCTGTTGATTTTGTATTATCAAACAATGCGGCAATCAGTACGTTATATCTGGTGGGGAATACGGACACGGATACTGATTCGGCTAACAAAAAAATAATCGGAGATGTATCTCTGCTTTTGAATTGCATAAAAGAAGCAAATAAAAATAATGTAGAGGTCATTTCAGGATTAAGCAAAAAGTATGACGTATATGGGGATGTTTCAATTTCCTTCAATAATGCGACGATAGATACAGCTAATTTATTGGTTACCGGCGGACATATTACCGGCTCGGCTAAGATTGATATTACAGGCAGTCAAATCAGCACAGGTGCGCCTTTTATTTACAGTTCACAAATTGATGGAGATGTATATTGTACTTTAAAGAATAGTTCTACCATAAACTATAATGTCTATGCTGTAATGAGCTCAACGGTGAAGGGAAATGTAAATATTGAATACGATAAAAGCTCATATTCAAGTGGTCTTTATGTATTAAATGGCTCAAGTATTGATGGTAATGTGACTGCTAAAGTCAACTCTAGTGATACCATGATGACTTTATATGCTGTATATGGAAAAGCGAGTGACAAAGAATATTCTGTAAAGGGAAATGTGAATCTTTCTCTTATTGGAGGAAGTTATAATAGCGTTTACGGAGTAAATGATGGTATTGTTAATGGTGATGTTAATATCGATATTTTAGATGCTAAGGGATATTCTTTATATGGTGCAAATGGCGGTAGTATAGATGGAGATTTGATCATCAATGCGCCTGATTCATCACGCGTGGATTTTTCAAGCATTGTGTATGGTGCGAGGGATTCGAGTATAGGTGGTAATTTTAAATTAGATTATCATAGTGATACAACGGAAGGATCAAATTATACATATGGACTGTATGATTCATATGTAGCAGGGGATGCCGATATATATGTTGGTGGCGGAAAGTTTTCTTCAATATACGGTTTATTTTACTGTAATTCTACGGGCCAAGGTGTAGGCGGAAATGTTAATGTTGTAATTGAAGATGCTGACGTAACCAACCAATTATATGGAATACACTCTACAAATGTATTCGGAAATTGTATCATAAAAATGACGAATTGTGTTACGTCTTCCAGTAGTGCATACTGTTATGTATATGGTATCAATAATTCTTCTATAGAAGGAACCGCATCGGTAGATATTTCAGCAGTTGATGCTTATATACTATATGGTATGTATAGTGCAAATATAAACAATACGATTAACAGTGCTGCGGATGCGGCATCATGTGAGATTTATTTAAGCAATAATAGGGTAATTAATTATATATATGCTTTGGAGTATTCTTCCATAAACGGAAATGTATTGATAGATTCTACAAAAAATATATGTAATCAATTCTATGGAGTTTATGGTGGAACAATAAATGGAGATGCTGCTATCAGTTCATCATATGAAAATGACAGCTCAATAGTAGATGAAAACGGTGACTCAATACTAGCTCGTTATACAAATGCAGGCAAAAATAGTTTTGAAGGAGCTTCTTACGTAACCATATACGGCTCTGTTAATATGACTGTTGAAAGTAATCATTTCTTAAATCTTTATACAACTAATTACATTAACTGTACAGAGGGAGGAAGTATTACGGTTTTAAATGGCAGCTATGGTGCTGCCGGGGCTACGTTATTGGTATACCCTTGTTGCATTAGTTCGGAAAACAGCGATATTGATGCGAGATTTACGGTATCCTTTAGTGGAGTTGATTTTAGCAATAGTGATTCGTTGAACATTATCAATACATTGTATGCGGGATATTCGGCGGATATTGTGATTGATGACAGCTGCCGGTTTCCTGAGAGTTATGTAATAATTGCTAACAGAAACAGTACAGGCTATGGAACGGTTACATATAATGGAGATTATTATATAGCAGGAAAAGGTGTTATTTCAAATGATATTACTGCGAAAAATGTATATCTTGGAAATTCACAGAATTATAGTTATGCCCCAGGTTATCTGACTATTCCTGAGGGAGTAACAATAACAGGAAGTGAGCATGTTTATATTCCATCATGTTCCGTCATAGTGCTTGAAGGTAAAATAGTCGGAGATATAATGAATACGGAAACCGATACAACCTCTAACGGAAGGCTATGCATTAATGGCGGAAGCGTAGACGGCTCGGTAACAGATGTAGACAGCTTTTATCCTGTAGATTTGGTTTATAATGAAAAGTGCGGTAAGATAGAGCCTGTAATAGGTGATAAAATCGGTCTTGTAGATGACATATATTACGGAAAGAGTGGTTCGGCAGTATCGGTAAATATTTCTGTGAACACAGGATATAAAATGATATCTGCCACATGGCAGTCAGGAAGCGAGCTCCCTAGCGATATGGCAGTGAGCTCGGGAGTATACAGCTTTGATATGCCTGAAGCACCTGTAACGGTTCAGGCAGATATCGTTGGTAAGCAAATTGTAATAGGAAAGACGGCAGCTGATCCTGTAGCGAAGCTGGGTCAGACCTATACGGAGGAAGAGCCGTTATATTCGCTGAAGGAACTGACGATTGCAAATGATGCAAAGGAAGGAACTGTATTATATGAATTAGAAGATAGCAGCAGTCTTCCGGAAGGTCTTGTACATAAGGACGGCGTTATATATGGAACTGCAACCAAGGCATATGAAGAAGGCAAGAAGGTTGTATTTAAGATAACAGGAAAGAATGAGACGACAGCAACTGTTACGCTCAATATCATAGTAACTGAAGGCGAGACAGAACAGCCGGAGCAGGATGGAAGAATCTTTGTGGATGAGGAAGAAAAGGAAATAAATCTTCTTGGCAGTTCGGTGGTTATTGATACATATGAGAATGATTCAGAAGAGTCCGTTACGGGAATATATATTGATGATAACAGAGACGGTGAAGCAGACAGGGCTGTACCTGTTTATTCAGGCGATTTATCTGAATTCACCATATACGGTGTTCAGGATGCGGATATAATCAAACCGGTTCAGATTACAGTAAAGAACGGAAATGTCGGAAATATATATGGTGCTTCCGGGGCTGATATAACGGTAACAGAACAAGAGGCCATTATACTGGATTATCAGGGCGGATATATCAGTAACACAGTATCTGCCATAAATAGTAAAATAGACGGATATATCAGAGTAGAAAATGTGGCAGATACAATAGGAAATGTAAGCGGTCCAACGGATTCTGAGTACACAGGATATTATAGAAATACAGCAGGTGCCATAAGTATAACGGGAGATTATACATTTGATAAAAATATTGATGCAACAAGTCTTTCGGTTAAATCCTTGACCGGTTCGGAGGTAATATTTAAGAAAACCGTGAATTTATCAGGAGCTTACTCCATGACAGCAGGAGCTACGGTTTTATTTGAGGATTGTGTAACGGTTGGAGGTAATTTTACAACATATTCAAATGCAAATCTGACATTTAATAAAGATGTTACGGTAGAAGGAAAAATCACATTGTCATCGTCTAATACGGTAACCTTTAAAGATTCGCTGAATGTAGCATCGAGTATTTCTATCGGAACTGCAACGAAAATGATTTTGGAGAGTACAGTTATATGTGATTCAATAACGATGAGTTCTGCATCAATATTGGATATAGAAGAAACAGCATCTCTTACTACCGGGGCAGTTACTATTTCATCAGGTTATGTATATCATAAGGGTATTTTTGCAGGAACAGGAGCTGTCACAAATACTACCGGACGTTGGTATATGATGGGAGGAACATTTGCAGAAGGCGTAGATATAGATAGCATAACAAGAAAATTCTATCCTGTAACTTTTGAGACTGAATTTGATAATGCTACCATAAAAGGATTGTCGGGTGCATATACGATAGACGATGTAACATATATGTCTCCTGACTCAGCTTCAAACAGCATTACTTACACTGTTATTGCCGGTTATGATTGCTATATTACGGTAAATGACAGTCAGGCAGAGCTTATGAATGCTTCACCATATACGTTTACAATGGTTGATGAGCCTGCCAGCATAGTAGTTGATTATGTACCAAAGAGTATCAGCTTAACAAAGAAATATGCAGATCCTGTGATTGTGGCAGGTACGGAATATACGGAAGAAAATCCTGTATATAACTTAAATACACTTACGATATCAAACGATACTACGAGTGAATATGGCGGAAATGTTCTATATGCGATAAAGAACGGTTCAAAGCTTCCTGAAGGGCTTCGTTTTGTAGACGGAAAGATTATCGGTACTCCTGTAGCTTCAAATGATGAAGGAGAAACCGTTAAGTTTGTGGTAACCGGTAGAAATGGTACTACAGCCGATATAGAAATGAATATAGTCATAAAAGAAGAGGGATATACAGAACAGGATATTAATGAAATCGTAACGGTATCCGGTTTGACGATTAATTTGAACGGTATGTCCGTAGTTATTATACCGGATACAGAGGATACAACAAAATCAGGAATTTATATGGATACAGACCATGATGGAATTGCTGATAATAACCATGCACTTATCATTAACGGACAATCAAGCTATGCATTAAAGAGCTATCAGGTTTACGGTTATAATAATACAGAGGAGGCATACGAGGGTGATATTTCCATTTATGTATTAGGTGGAGGAATTGGAAAATTATATGGAGTATATGGTACATCAAGCAGTAAAAAAGCTAAGGTAAACGGTTCAGTTAACATTTATATAAAGGGAGATACATATACAAGTACAGATGTTTCTGCTGTCTATTATGGAGAGGCGGAAACGGCTGGCTTCTATGTAACCGGCGGAAGCTTTAGCACTGCTGTATATGGTATACGTTATTCCAATGTTGGTGATTATAACTTTGAATTCAGTGGTACGGCAACCATCAGCGCGACCGGTACCAGTGCTTCGACAAATTCTATATATGCATCATACCAGTCTAACATTAAAAATGATGTGAATGCAAAGATTGGTGTAAATAGCAGTAGCTACGGCTTTGGCGGAACATACTGTGGATTCTATGGCATCTATGGAGGCAACGGTTTCACCGTAGGCGGAGATGTTAATTATATCATTGACGGATATTGGTATACGAAGAGCAGAGGTGTAAACTTCCTTGCATATAATATTGATATTGCCGGTAATCTTAATATAGATTGGCAGGATGGCTCATTTGGTTCCGGCTATGCCGATAATTATAATGTTTTAAATGGTGCATTTATCAGAGATGGTTCTGTAGATGCTATTTATGTAACGGTAGCAGATGATGCGAATATTAGTACAGGAATATTGAACATAGCCCTTGGATGTACGGTGAATGATATACGCTGTGTAATACCAAAATCGGATAATATCAGAATATCAACGCTCAATGCTACATACACAAGCTACACGGCTCAGATTAATCAATCAGCATATACCAATAATGAGGGTGTGGTTGATATTTACGGAACCTATACGATTACGGAGGATATAGATGCAAGCAATCTTGTTATTGAGGAAGGTGCAAATGTAACGGTGGCTGAGGGTGTAACGGTATCTACATCAGGTACAGCACAGATATTGGGAACGCTTAACAATTATGGTATATGGAATGCTAATAATACAACAACGATTTCAGGAACGGTAAATAACTGTGGCAAATGGAATTCGGATTATAAAGCAACTTTGGATGGCGTTTTTGATAATAGCGGTGAATTGACAACAAGCACAACAACGACAAGAGCATTTGTTCTAAATTCAGGCGCTGTTTTGATTAACAGAGAGACCGGAACATATAATATGGGATACACCACAAATAATGGTCAGATTGTAAATTATGGTACATTAAATCAGATATACAATACAACATCTGTAGGAACCATATATACAACAACGGTTCCTGACATGTTCAAGGAATTATCACGGTATTCAACGATATATTATAATACTTATATCGATGATGATTATCCTGCATATTGTGTTGACTCTGTACAAATTAATACAACCAATTCAGCATATATGGTAACCAATGTTATAGAAGGAGATACAAATACATACATTAAAGGCTATGCAAGCTTCTATATCACAATGGGAACATTGATAGATGGTGTAGCAGTTGAAAAGGTAACATTCGGTTCGGAGAATACTGTGGCTACAACCACTAACCAAATTTCATATCAGGGTGTATTGGGTTATGAACCTACGGTAATCAAAATTAGCTTTACTAATACGAATACCGAGCTGGAGGGCATTACTCTTGATAAGACAGAGGATGAAGTAACCACACTTCAGGTCGGAAAGACGACAACAGCTTCAAGTCCGGCATACGACCTTACAAAGCTGGTTATATCAAACGATGATGACAGCATTGCAAATGCATATGTAACCTATCAGCTTGGTGTTGACTCAAATTTACCTGCCGGAATGACACTTAGAAACGGAAAGATTTTCGGAACACCGACGACGGCAACCGATGAGGCAAATACGGTCAATATTATTGTAAAGGGTAAGAACCAGACCTATGCGGCATTTTCACTAACATTTACATCCGTAGCTAAGGGTGTACCTGTATTTACGCTGCTTGGGGGATTGAAAGCAAATGCAGGGGATACATTGGCAGATGTTACTTTACCAAGCAGTGCTTTAGGAACATATAGCTGGCCTGATAGTTCATTGTCAGTAGGGGATGTAAGCGATGAGGGAACTGATTTTGAGGTTCTGTTTACACCAAACGATACGGAGAATTATGATTGGAGTCTTATTGACTCTGCTATAGGAACCTATGAGAATGGCATCGTTACAACAAAGGTGACAATTAAGATAAGAAAGCTTATACCTGCTTATGTGGTTCCTGATGATATTACAGCTGTATACGGTGATAAGTTGGCTGATGTTGTAATTCCTGAGACAGAAGAAGGAAACTTTGTATGGAATGATAATACGCAGTCAGTAGGTGAGGTTGGAACCAATGTATTCATTGCAACCTATATACCGAAGGATACAGTAAATTATGACAATGTAGAAAATATCAAGATTAGCGTTACAGTAAAGCCGCAGTCTGCAAGCTATACACCTGGGCTTGAAACAGTGTACGGTATAGAGGGGCAGACATTGTCAGAGATACAGCTGCCTGATGTTGAAGGTGGTAAATATCAATGGATTACACAATCAACAACAGTCGTAGAAATTGGTGCATCATACAAAATCGGATTTAAACCATCGGATATAACGAACTATGACTGGACATCAGTAACGGGCTGGAGTAATGCTTATAAGGCAGTGATATTCAACGTAACGGTTGTGGCAGAACATGAACATTCATTTAGTGAAGAGTGGCAGTTTGATGAACTTAATCATTGGCATGTATGTGAATGCGGTGAAATCAGTGATGTGGCAGAACATACTTGGGATGCAGGTGTAATTACGAAAAATCCTACAGCAACAGCTGAAGGTGTAAAAACCTTTACATGTACGGTATGTAACCAGACAAAGACAGAGAAGGTTCCTGCTACAGGAAGTACAGCAATAGATATAACAAAGTCAAATGCCAAGATAACGGTAAGCGGTATATCAAATAAGAATTATACCGGTAAAGCCCAGAAGCAGAGCAAGCTTATTGTTAAGTCAGGAAGTAAGACGCTTACATCAGGTAAGGATTATACATTGACATATAGCAACAATGTAAAGGTTGGTACTGCGACTATTACCATTACGGGAAAAGGCAGTTATAAGGGAACGATAAAGAAAACCTTTAAGATAACATTATCAAAGGGTAAAACATATGTAGTTAAAAACATCAAGTATAAGGTAACAAAAGTAGGTACATCAGGTAAGGGTACGGTATCTGTTATCGGAACGACATATAAGAAGACGAACAAAAAGTTCAAAAAGCTTACGATTGTCTCAACCGTAAATATTGGAGGCGTTAAATACAAGGTAACTGAAATTGGCAACAATGCGTTTAAGGGTTATAAGAACCTTACAACTGTCACAATCGGAAGTAATGTAAAGAAGATTGGTAAAAATGCATTTTATGGATGTAAGAAGCTTAAGACGATTACAATCAAGTCAACAAAGCTTACAAAGAAGAGTGTGGGCAGTAAGGCATTCAAAGGTACATATAAAAAGCCTACAGTAAAGGTACCAAAGAAAAAATTAAAGACCTATAAAGCGATTCTTAAGAGTAAAGGAATAAGCAAATCCGCCAGATATAAAAAGGGTTAGTTTTATAGGCAGTTAGAGAAAAGGGCATCGTTATCACATTCGTTTATGTGGTAACGATGCTCTTTTTCTGCCGGTGACAGCCCTTTTCGGTTGCCAAGTAGCCTGCGAGAACTGACGTGGCAGCTTTCGCAGGTATTATAACTGGAATATAACGCCACAGCCGATTTTACTTCCTGAGTCGCCGGAGGGTTGGGTTTTGAAGTCATCAGGATTGTCATGGATTATAAGGGACCTTCCTATAATATCTTCTGCATCAAATCTGTCTGTATAGAAAACAGAGTAGGCATATCCCGAATTTCCCAAAAGCGGAGGTAAATCTCCGGCATGTTTGGGATGTGGCTGTTTTTTAGGATTGTAGTGATTGCCTGTTTTGTCAAAAGGAGGTGTACAATCACCATTTTCATGGATATGCATACCGTGAAAACTGCTGTTTGAAGAATTGATATATGGAAGTCCAAAGACTTCAACCTCTATTATCATACCACCTTGTGGTACTGAATAGAAATATGCCATACCATGCAGCTTGGGTGCCATTTTATTCCCCATAATCTGTGCACATGCAGTAGGATTTTGTAAATTTAATAACACAAGAATTTGTTGTTGAAATGTCGGTTCCGGATATATTTTCATTTTATACCTATATCATAATATTTTTTAATATTTTATGTGATTTATGACGAAATGTGCCAATGAGATAGCAGCCTATACATAAAAAAATTCAGTTTCGTTAAGAATATTTTTATGGTATGGAGAAAATGCTTCGTATTCCATATAAAAATTAAGAAACTGGAGCTTGTAAGATGAAATCAATTTGGCAAAATGAAATAGCACTTCCTGAATTTCCTACATTAGAAGAGGATAAAAAGATTGATGTACTGATAATAGGTGGTGGTATTACAGGAATTCTTACCGCATATTTTTTACAACAGAAGGGAATATCATATATTCTGGCTGAAAAGAACAAAATTTGCAGTGGTACTACAGGTCATACAACTGCCAAAATTGCATTACAGCATGGACTTATTTATGATAATTTACTAAGTACCGTTGGAATGGAGAAAACAAAGCAGTATTTGCAGGTAAATCAGCAGGCATTAAAACAATATGAAAAGCTTTGTGAAAAATTTGAATGTAATTTTGAAAAGAAGGCTAATTATGTATATTCCATAGATAATAGAAAAAAGCTGGAAAGGGAAATGGACGCATTGGGAAAGCTGGGATATCCTGCTAAATTGTGTGATACAGTTGATTTGCCAATCAATACGGTGGGAGCAGTGTGTTGTCCGGAGCAGGCACAGTTTCATCCGCTCAAATTTCTTGCCAATATAGCCAAAGATTTGAATATTTATGAGGATACATTTGTAAATGAAATGGTAGGAAATACAGCGGTTACTTCAAATGGAAAAATTGTGGCAGATAAAGTGATTGTAACAACGCATTTTCCTTTTATTAATAAACACGGAAGCTATTTTCTTAAGCTGTATCAGCATCGTTCCTATGTATTGGCATTAAAAAGTATGGAAAACAGTAAAAAAATGCAGGTAAATGGGATGTATGTGAGTGAAGATAAGAAGGGACTGTCCTTTCGGGATTATAAAGATGTGCTTTTGCTAGGCGGGGGAGGTCACAGAACAGGTAAGACAGGTGGAAGCTGGGAAACATTGAGGAAGTTTGCACGAGAACACTATTCTGATGCACGAGAGCTGTATGCATGGGCGGCACAGGATTGCATGAGTCTTGATAAGGTTCCGTATATAGGCAGATACTCAGCACGTACACATGAGCTTTATGCCGCAACAGGATTTAATAAGTGGGGAATGACGGGAAGTATGGTTGCCGCGGCGCTTTTATGTGATTTGGTGACAGGGGATAAAAATGATTATTCAGATGTGTTTGCACCGTCCAGAAGTTTGCTAAAACCACAGCTTTTTGCAAATATTTTTGAGAGTACGGCGAATATGCTGATTCCTACAACGAAACGCTGCCCGCATTTAGGCTGTGCACTGAAATGGAATAGTGCAGAGCATACATGGGATTGTGCCTGCCATGGTTCAAGATTTGCGGAGGACGGAAGGGTTTTGGACAATCCTGCAAATGGGAATATGCGTGTATAAGGGTTTACAAATTTGTATAAATATGCGATTATAAACGAAGTTATTTTGAGATAATGAGGATAAAGCAATATCATGAAGAGTAAATACTTTGGAAATAAAGCATTTTATAAGATGGTTTTGGCTGTTGCAGTACCGATTATGGTACAAAACGGTTTTACCAATGTCATTAACCTGCTTGATAATCTGATGGTTGGAAGAATTGGGACGGACCAGATGTCAGGCGTGGCGATTGTAAACCAGTTGATGTTTGTATTTTATTTAAGTATATTTGGCGGCTTTGCAGGAGCAGGTATATTTGTAGCGCAATATTTTGGTAGTCATGATAATGAGAATATAAAGAATGTAATCAGAATGAAATTCATTATTGGTGCCATTTTACTGCTTGCAGGAACTGGGATTATATATTTCCTGCAAACGCCGCTGATTGAGCTGTTTTTGCATGATGGCAGTGTAACGGGAGATTTGGATGCTACCATGGGATATGCAAGAAAATATTTGGCAGTTATGCTGATTGGCTTAATACCGTTTGTTCTCAGTCAATGCTATACAAGTACACTACGTGAAACAGGGGAGACAATGCTGCCGATGAAGGCGGGAATCGCAGCGGTAGTTGTAAATCTTGTTCTAAATTACATATTGATATTCGGCAAATTCGGTATGCCTGTATTGGGGGTGGCAGGAGCTGCTATAGCAACGGTAATTTCCCGTATCGTTGAATGCTTGATTGTAATGCTTTGGTGTGGAAAGCATAGGGAGCGCTTTCCGTTTTTATTTGGCATATTCAGGAATTTCAGTATACCTGCCGTCATTGTAAAGAATGTTGTGCTGAAGGGTCTGCCATTGCTTGTAAATGAATTTCTATGGTCGGCTTCGGTTACGATGCTTGCCCATTGTTATTCATTAAGGGGATTGGCGGCAGTAGCAGGAATTAACATCTGTAATACGATTAATAACGTGTTCACTATCGTATTTATTGCTTTTGGAGATGCGATTGCAATTATAGTAGGGCAGCTGCTTGGTGCAGGAAAGTTTGATGAGGCGAAGGATTCTGCAAGAAAAATGCGTGTGTTTGCAGTTCTTGTATGTATAGGAATTGCGACTGTTATGGCCATAACGGCACCATTTTTCCCACATATGTATAAGACAACAGATGAGGTTCGCCATCTTGCTACACAGTTTATTCTGATTATGGCATGCCTTATGCCTGTTTGTGCTTATACCCATGCTTCATATTTTACACTTCGTTCAGGAGGAAAGACCATCATAACATTTCTGTTTGACAGTGTTTTTGCATGGTTGATAGTTGTTCCGACGGGATTGCTGCTGGCATATCAGACAACACTTCCTGTAGTCGTAATGTATTTGATTTGTCAGGGACTTGAAATTATTAAAATGATGGTTGCATATATTCTGGTGAAAAAAGATGTCTGGATTCAGAATCTGGCACAAAAGTGATGAAATTATGTAACGATTCCGCCTTTAATAGTTGGTATGCATGCCACCTATTGAAGGCAAAACAGCTTTATATAGAGCCGGTATTTGGTGGGAATTGTTGACATGTCTGGTTAAAAAGGGTAATTTAATATATAAATCAGTACATTTTGGAGGAAGTATGGCAAATAAAGGAGAAAAAAGCTGTTATGTATTTGAATGTGTGGCAGATTTAAGGGAGATATCCCGTATTTTGAATGATTTTTTATACGCTAATAATTTTAAATATCAAGAAAAAAACAGGCTTAAATATTTTATTAATTCAGACCCAATCGCAGGAAAACGGTTTTTTGAGTATTATTTTAATGGAAATATATTGTATATATATGTATATATTAACAATACGAAAAAACCATGGCCTCTGGATGATAAATATTTTGCTTCTGTTCCCAAACAGGCATATAGGAATATACTGGAGCCGCTAATAAACGAGCTTAACAGAGTCAATGAAAATGCCCGTTATCATGCTCAGTATCAGGGCTGCTATCAGAATGGGCAATATCATAATACCGGATACGCCAATATGCAATATAACAATATAAATAATATACCATATACTCAGAATCAAAGTGTCATGCAGAATGGTTATGCAGGTACCTATCAGAACAAATTTTCAGATATTAATAATAAAAGCAAAGAAAATCAGGCTGTGTGGGGATTTGTTTTCTCTGGTGTAGGCGTCATTATGTCTCTTTTTGGATATTCATGGGGGATATTTATATTATTCATAGAAATTTACTTTGCAATACAGGGATTCAATACAAAGAAGAAGCTATTTTCCATTATGACATTTATTCTTGCGGCGTTATCAATCATATTATTTTTCTTATATATAACAGGTACATATTCTATTTATAATTAGAGACTATGGAGGTAATGACGATTAGAAGCTATGATAGGTAAAAGAAATTTATGACATGAAACGGGAGTTGGATATGAGAGAATATAACGGAAAAACATATGTAGAGAGTGAGAAGCATGATATTCATGATTTGAAAGAGATAGTTGCCATTCTCAGAAATCCTGAATATGGTTGTTCATGGGATAAAAAGCAGACACACGAATCACTTAGAAAATGCCTGACGGATGAAACGGAAGAAGTGCTTTGCGCAATCGATAATAAGGACAATGACAATCTGTGTGAGGAGCTTGGCGATTTGCTGCTGCAAGTAGTATTTCATGCGAGCCTTGCGGAGGATGAAGGGGCTTTTAATCTGGAGGATGTCATACAGACCGTATCGGATAAGATGATTCGAAGACACCCTCATATATTTGGAGATGCAGATATACCGTCAACGCCGGAGGAGAGCAGAGCGAGATGGCAGGAGATAAAAAGGCAGGAGAAGCTTAAGAAAAATGCGAAAATATAA
This sequence comes from uncultured Coprococcus sp., assembly GCA_964488185.1. GTDB lineage: Bacteria > Bacillota > Clostridia > Lachnospirales > Lachnospiraceae > Coprococcus. The sequence goes on from CAZATW010000033.1 coordinate 29,734, forward strand.
TATAACAAATATAACAGGAAGCAATGAGATGAAAGCTGCTAAATAAGATAAAATAAGTAATCATGATTGCCATAAATGAGTTGAAAAATATGTGAATTTTTCATTTACTACTTGCAAATTAGAACAAATGTTTGTATAATAAACATATGTTCGAGTTACAGGCAGGATTATCGGTACAGGAAAAATTGCATATATTAGCTGATGCGGCAAAATATGACGTGGCATGCACATCCAGTGGAGTGGATAGAAAAGGCGGGAAAGGAATGTTGGGAAATGCCAGAGCATGTGGAATCTGTCATAGCTTTGCATCAGATGGGCGATGCATATCGCTTCTTAAGATACTGATGACAAATCATTGCGTATACGATTGTAAATATTGTATCAACCGCGTTTCAAATGATGTTCCGAGAGCCACATTTACACCTGAGGAAATTTGTGAGCTGACAGTAGAATTTTACAAGAGAAATTATATCGAGGGACTTTTTTTAAGCTCAGGCGTTCTTAAGAATCCGACATACACAATGGAGAAGATGTGCGAAGCTCTGGCGCTTTTGCGTAACAAGTATCGGTTTAACGGATATATTCATGTGAAGACGATTCCGGGCGCTTCAGATGAATTGCTTGCAATGGCAGGTATTTTTGCGGATAGAATCAGTGTCAATCTTGAGCTGCCTACAGAGGATAGCCTGAAGGAGCTTGCACCGAATAAAAGCCTTCAATCAATCATCAATCCTATGGCGAAGGTGAGCAATACCATTGCAGAAAACAGACTGGCACTTGGAAAAAAAGCACAAATGGAGCGAAGCTGGGGGAATCGATATTTACAGGGCAGTATATTTGCGGCAGGAAACAGCGGCATAGGGAGAGAATATAATGCTAAAATAGTGAAAAATCATTTGTCCGATATATCTGAAAACAATATTTCCAATACGGACAAAAATAGTATTAAGACATCGGATAGTGGTGGGGTACTTGACTTGTCAGGAATGAAAGAATTGGGTATGTATAGTGGCAATAACCGCATAAGGCAGTTTGCTCCGGCAGGACAGAGTACACAGATGATTATCGGTGCATCGGGAGAAAGTGATTATACATTACTGCAGACAACACAGAGGTTATACCAGTCTTTTGATTTGAAGCGTGTATTTTACTCGGCTTATATACCTATCAATGAAGATTCAGCTCTGCCTTCTCTTGATACGGCACCGCCGTTGCTTCGGGAACACAGACTTTATCAGGCTGACTGGCTGCTTCGGTTTTATGGGTTTCAGGCAGATGAACTGTTGTCGGAGGATAAGCCTGATTTTAATGTACAGCTTGACCCGAAGTGTGACTGGGCACTTCGTCATCTGGATATATTCCCTATTGAAGTTCAGACGGCATCGTACGATATGATTTTGCGTGTTCCGGGAATAGGACCGAGGTCCGCTAAGAGAATTATGCAGGCAAGAAGATATGGAAGCTTAAATTATGACAGCCTAAAGAAGATGGGTGTCGTTTTAAAACGGGCACATTATTTTATTACCTGCGGCGGACATATGATGTTTAAGACACCTATAGAAGAGAATTATATTACACGACAGCTTACAGCCGTCAATGCAAAGGAAAACTGGCAGGTTACTCATAAGGAGCAGTATAAGCAGATGTCGTTGTTTGATGATTTTGGTGTTTCGTAATTCTGTTTTTTGTGATATGGATGTTTTATCGTTTGGATCACATGATTTGGATTACATGATTTGTAATTTGAAATTATGATATTTTGATTTGGGATTTTGATAGGAGATTATGAGAGTATTTACATGTAAAAACCGTTTTGAGGATATGATGACATGTATATATGATGCGTGGGAATATGCATTAAAATATGGGCATGGGAATGTAAAGCTTATGAGGGAGCCTGTTGTACAATATTCCTTTGCTGATGAATATGTCCATATAGAAGCAGATGAAGAAAAAATGAAAAAGGTTGTCCGCTCTATTATAAGAAGCATATCTTATGGTGCTTATATATATGTTTATTATGCAACACTTTATTATGAAGATACATTGGATGATATATACAGATTTTTAAATGTAGGATTTCGTGAGGGTGCAAAAGTAACGACAATGCTAACGGAGCCATCTGTTATTCGTATGATGGAATACAAGCGTAAGGTCGGTAATGAAATACATTATTCACGGGAGTTTATAAGGTTTAATTCCATAGATAATAAGGTGTATGTATGTCATTGGGAGCCGAAATGCGATATTATTTATATGGCGGCTACACATTTTGCAGACAGAATGCCGTCAGAACATTTTATGATAATTGATGATAACAGAAAATATGCAGTCATACATCCTGCTGACGGTGAAATGTATTTGACGGATTTGTCTGATGCGGAGCTATTCCGTCTTGGACAGACAGAACAATATGCGGATGAATATAGAAATTTGTGGAGTACTTTTTTTGAAACAATAGGGATAAAACAGCGTGAAAATGTAAAATGCCAGAGAAATATGTTTCCAATTTGGATGAGAAAACATGCAGTTGAATTTATGGATGGAAAGCATGAAAATACGAAATTGATGTAAAGCAGTTCAGGCAATAAAAGTTGTCAATGCTAATATCGGTTTTGACAAGGAAAGTTTTGGATGGAATGGTATCAGGTTAGTGTATAATTTTAATTGGCAAAAATAAAGGGAAGAAGTAAAATACCTC
>CAZATW010000034.1:0-17161 GCA_964488185.1 uncultured Coprococcus sp.
TCAGCTAACGCTGACACGAATCCCGCGCCAAGACTCGCGAGCGAGTCTTGAAAGAAGAACAATCCACCTCGACAAGAGAGAACATTGAATATGCACAGGAGATTATTAAAAGTGAAGGACTGCCCTGTGACATAGCTATTGTTATAAATGAGTTTCACGAATACAGGGCAGGTAAGGTAGCGGAGAAGCTGGATATGGTAAGCTATGCCATATCAGGACGAACCGCATGGTGGCTGCTCCCGACCTATTATGTGAGGGAGCTTTATGGAATATTATATGAGATTATTTTTTAACATGTTTCTTGAAGAAAAGGACAGGAGAATTAATCTATAGGATATACAGCGGACATACCGAGGTTTCGGATGGCGATGAATCAGTGACAAATGATGTAATCCCTGATAAGATTGAATGCCATAGGATACAGGAACAGGGCGGCTTCAAATATTAGTCAATGCTGTTTCGAAAGGATATGGATTCAATTTTATTTTAATGATATAATTATCCCGATAAAATGATTGTACAAGGAGAGAACACTATGGATAAATTTAGAAATATGAGAAATGATATGCTGGCCGAAAAGGTTATCAGGGGACTTGCATTAAGAAATATGGAAGGGTTTTATGCCCATACAAAAGAGGAAGCAAAGGAGCTTGCATTAAGTCTTATCCCCAAGGGAAGCTCCATAGGCTGGGGCGGCTCTGTGAGTGCGAAGGAGATTGGTCTGATTGATGCCATAATTGAAGGAGATTATAAGGAAATCAACCGTGATACGGCGGAGACTCCTGAGGAGAAAAACAGACTGTCAAGAGAGATGTTTTTTGCAGACTATTTCATTACCGGCTGCAACGCTATGACAGAAGACGGCATTATGGTAAATATAGACGGAAACGGAAACCGGGTGGCAGCCATTGTATTTGGTCCGTCTCATGTTATCGTGATATGCGGAATGAATAAAGTCGTCAGAGATGAAACTGCCGCCTTAAGCAGGGCAAGAAATGAAGCCGCACCTGTCAATGCCCAGCGGTTTGGACTTGAAACACCTTGCAGCAAAACAGGTGCATGTGCAGATTGTAAATCTGCTGACACGATATGTTGTCAGTTCCTGACTACAAGATACAGCAAGCACAAAGGCAGAATCAAAGTAATACTTGTAAATGAGGATTTGGGCTTTTAAGAGAATTTCGCATTAAGCTGTTAATGATAAAAATAATATTGTAATTTGCAGGAAAGATTGATGATTGTGTTGGACAAATCCGTATAATAATATATAATATATCTGCACTTTGTATACATACACGAACGATATGGAGGAATTTATGCTTGAGTTAAGAAATATCTCTTATGTTGTAGAGGAAAACGGAAAGGAAAAAGAGATACTAAAGGATGTTAATTTAAAAATAGATGAGCATTTTGTTGCAATTACCGGACCTAATGGCGGGGGAAAGTCTACGCTTGCCAAAATCGTTGCAGGTATTATAACACCGACAAGCGGACAAATCATACTTGACGGAGAAGATGTAACAGGACTCAATATTACCGAAAGGGCGAAGCAGGGCATCAGCTTTGCATTTCAGCAGCCTGTGCATTTTAAGGGCCTTACGGTAAAGGATTTAATCGGAATCGCAGCAGGAAAAAACATGACCGTTGCAGAGGTTTGTGAGATATTGTCAGAGGTTGGATTATGTGCCAAGGATTATGTAAATCGTGAGGTCAACAGCAGCCTGTCAGGCGGAGAACTGAAACGAATCGAAATAGGGATGATTATAGCAAGAGGTACAAAGCTGTCTTTATTTGATGAGCCTGAGGCAGGAATCGATTTGTGGAGCTTTAACAGTCTTATCAAGGTTTTTGAGAAGATGCGTGATGACATCAACGGAACGATTGTTATTATTTCCCATCAGGAGCGTATTTTGAATATAGCGGACAAGATTGTTGTGATTTCAAATGGACATATAGTTAATGCCGGTTCCAAGGATGAGGTTATGCCAAGCCTGATTGGAACCTCCGGTGGTTGTGATGTGCTTAAAAAGAAGTTTACAGATAATTAGGATATGTGTTCATATATGTATAATCAGGACATAAATGTTTTATTAGAATTGATGAAAACACTGATTGGACGGAATTTTGAAATATGAGCATAGATGTATTTTAATATTAGGAAGGATGGAACATGGATATCATTCAAAAGAATTTATTACAACAGATTGCGGGTTTACATGAGATTCCGGAAGGCGCATACAATATCCGTGCCAACGGAGAGCTTGACAGCCGTAATACGACAGCGAATATAGATATCGTTACAAAAGAGGATAAACAGGGGATTGATATTATTATCAAACCCAATACGAAGAAAGAGAGTGTGCATATTCCTGTATTGCTGAGTAAAAGCGGATTACAGGAAATGGTTTATAATGATTTTTATATAGGCGAGAATGCAGATGTGGTCATTATAGCCGGCTGCGGTATTCACAACTGTGGTGTTGATACATCAAAGCATGATGGTGTACATACATTTTATGTAGGGAAGAATGCGAAGGTAAGATATGTGGAGAGACATTATGGTGAAGGCGACGGTACAGGGGGACGTGTTATGAATCCTGAAACTGTTATTCATCTTGATGAAGGTGCTTATATGGAGATGGAAACAACTCAGATTAAGGGTATCGATTCCACCAACAGATTGACAAAGGCTGTATTGAAGGATGGTGCTTCGCTTGAAATAAAAGAAAAAATCATGACACATGGGCAGCAGTATGCAAGGACAGATTTCTCCGTAGATTTGGATGGAAGGGATTGCAGTGCAAATGTTATATCCCGTTCCGTAGCCAGAGGCGAATCAAAGCAGGAATTCTTCTCCGTCATAAACGGAAATAATGAGTGTAAGGGACACAGTGAATGTGATGCAATTATTATGGAGAATGCGAGTGTGTCGGCATGTCCGCAGCTTACTGCAAATAATATCGATGCAAATCTTATACATGAGGCGGCAATCGGCAAGATTGCAGGTGATCAGCTTATTAAGCTGATGACTCTGGGGCTTACGGAGACGGAAGCAGAGGAACAAATTATAAATGGCTTCCTGAAGTAGGTATGGTTCGCGATTGCAAAGATAAAAAAGTATGGTATAATATGAACACTTGATAAGTGCAAGCAATGCGAAGCACGAATTTAGTGAGAATATATACCTGACACTTTAGCGATTTGAAAGAGAGCTTAGTTGTTATGGGACAATAGAAACACAAATAAATTTATAGTTTTCGGACAAAAGGAGAAAACAAATGAACAAATTAGAACTTCAAAAAAAGGCTGTAGATGTCCGTAAGGGTGCTATGACAGGCGTCTATAGTGCAAAGTCAGGACATCCGGGTGGTTCACTTTCGGCAGCAGATATTTTTACGTATCTGTATTTTGAGGAAATGAACGTAGACCCGTCTAATCCAAAGGATGAAAATCGTGACCGTTTTGTATTATCAAAGGGACATACTGCTCCGGGATATTATGCTGCTTTGGCACTGAAGGGATTTTTTCCTATAGAAGAGCTTAAAAATTTAAGACATGTAGGTGCGTTTCTTCAGGGGCATCCTGATATGAAGCATACGCCGGGTGTAGATATGTCTTCCGGCTCACTTGGACAGGGACTTTCTACTGCCGTTGGTATGGCGCTTTCGGCAAAGCTTTCAAATAAGGCTTATCGTACCTATTGTCTGTGCGGTGACGGTGAGATTCAGGAAGGTCAGATTTGGGAGGCTGCTATGTTTGCAGGTCATCGAAAGCTGGATAATCTTCTTGTTATCGTTGACAATAACAACCTTCAGATAGACGGAACGATTGAAGAGGTTTGTTCACCATATCCTATTGATGAGAAGTTTCAAGCATTTGGTTTTCATGTCATTAATATAAACGGAAATGATTTTGACGAAATTGATAAAGCATTTGCAGAGGCAAAGGCTACAAAGGGGATGCCTACAGCGATTATAGCCCATACCGTTAAGGGCAAGGGCGTTTCCTTTATGGAGAATAATGTTAACTGGCATGGAAAGGCTCCAAATGAGGAGGAATATAAGATTGCTATGGAAGAGCTTGAAAAGGAGGCTGCTGCATTATGTTAGAGACAAAGACAATCGCTACAAGAGACAGCTATGGTAATGCGCTGGTTGAGATTGCAAAGGAGCACGACAATCTGATTGTATTGGATGCAGACCTTGCGGCAGCAACAAAGACAGCTATCTTTAAAAAGGCTTTTCCGGAACGCCATATAGACTGCGGTATAGCAGAGGCGAATATGGCAGGGATAGCTGCAGGTATGTCTACCTGTGGATATGTTCCTTTTATGAGTTCATTTGCCATGTTTGCGGCAGGAAGAGCATATGAGCAGGTTCGGAATACGATTGGATATCCGCATCTGAATGTTAAGATCGGTGCAACACATGCAGGAATATCAGTAGGTGAGGACGGCGCAACCCATCAGTGTAATGAGGATTTGGCACTTATGAGGACCATACCGGGCATGGTGGTTATCAATCCGTGTGATGATGTGGAGGCAAGAGCGGCAGTAAAGGCAGCATACGAGTATGTGGGACCTGTTTATATGAGATTTGGACGGCTTGCTGTACCTGTAATCAATGACGAAGCGACATACAAGTTTGAACTTGGTAAGGGGATTACCTTAAGAGAGGGTAAGGATGTTACCATAATTGCAACAGGCCTTTGCGTTTCAGAATCTCTTAAGGCCGCGGAGCTTTTGGCGGAACAGGGGATTGATGCAATGGTAATCAATATTCATACGATTAAACCGATAGATGCAGAACTTGTAGTTGCAGGTGCAAGGGCTACAGGAAGCGTATTTACCGTTGAGGAGCATTCAATTATCGGTGGCCTTGGCAGTGCGGTTATGGAGGTGCTTTCGGAAAAACTCCCTACAAAGGTTACAAGAATCGGTGTCAATGATACCTATGGAGAATCAGGACCTGCAAAAGAGCTTCTTAAGAAATATAAGCTGGATGCAGAAGGAATTGCAGCAAGAATAAAAGCGGATTTGTAAGGCACATAGAATGAGTAGAAGAATGTCAACTTGTATTTGCGTTGGGTTGACATTCTTTTTTCATTAGATAAAGGGATTTGTCTTATGACAATTTCTTATAAAATAAAAAATAGCTTGCAATTACATATAGAAACTTATTATTATATAGTCAGTTCATTTAAGATTATGATAATATCGAAAGAATTGATAAAGGAGAAGAAAGATGAAGCTTTATGACAGAATAATGGGGATAGGAACAAAGATGACGGATATGGACGCCTCTACATATCAGGGTGCATTTATAGGTAAGATTTCCTATACAACAGATAGAGAAAAGGCAGAGATGGCAGAAAATATAACATATTCCTATGGTGATGTAAAAGAAAATGCGTTTATGTATATTCTTTCTATTCTTGGAACAGCAGAAGGAACCGAAGAGCCTGTTGAAAAGATGACGATAACACTTGTAAAGGCTTCGGATAAGGCGAAGGACATCAAGAGAGTAGAGAAGGCTGAATATGAAAACGAAGAAGCCTTCCATACATTTTCAAAGGAAGAGGTATACAGCTTCAGTAAAGAAACGGGAGATGAAAATAAAATTCATCTTACGGACCATCCTGTCGTTCAGGGAATGTTGTTACTGAGAACTGCGGCATGTAAACTGGATAATCTTGTGAGGCTTGATGTGAAATTTGTTGAGCCATCATATGCGGAAGAAACGCTGTATTGGGGATTTAATGGAAGAGAATATGTACTTTATGCGGATGGATTTGTAAAGGCATCTTTTAAGGCGGTTACAGAGTAGGGAGTTTAAAATGACAGATGTGACTATTCTGCTGGTGGAGGATGACTATGCACTGGCACTTGGAACTGAATATGCGTTGAAATCCGAGGGCTATAAGGTCAGACATGCTGCAAATATAAAACAGGCATATGAATTGCTTGATGATGGCGTTCAGCTTATTCTGCTTGATGTTATGCTGCCCGATGGCAATGGATATGATTTCTGTAGGGATATACGGGAAAAAAAGAATTATGTACCGATTATTAAAAGAGCTGGTTATGCATAAGAACCAGACACTTACCAGAAAACAGCTTATGGAGAGACTATGGGATGTGGATGAGGCCTTTATAGATGATAATACATTGTCTGTATATATAAAAAGACTTCGTGACAAGCTGGAAGAGGATTCTGTATATATCCATACTGTAAGAGGGGTAGGTTATCGGTTTTCAGATTGAGGGAAATAGATAACAGGTTGCATTGAAGAGTAATATAGGAGAAGATTATGGAGCTTAAAGTCAGCCGTGTAAAAAGTAAAAGCAAGAATGATATTCATGTACTGCCTGTTGATAGCAATGAAAATATCATGTCCTATGCGGACAGAGATATTGGAAATTTAACAGATTCAGATTTGACGTTAGAGAGATATTCCATTTCTGCTGATGTCGATTTGTGCAGGCATGAGAACAATTATTATATATCGATAGATAATGAACTGCTTTCCATAACAGAGCAGGAAGCTGTTGTTATATATGAACATCCTGAAAAGGTATATGATATAGTCTTAGACAAAACACGCAAATTTCATTTTAGTTCATCAGAGGACAATATAAACATAACTATAGGTAATATGTGATTGATATTCAATAAAGCAACCCCCTTTTATCAAACTCCAATTGGTCTGATAAAAGGGGGTATATTTCTTATTCATCAAATAATGGTGTACTAAAATATCGTTCTGCAGTGTCGGGAAGTATCGTTACAACCGTTTTGCCTTTTCCAAGCTTCTTTGCAAGGAAGAAGGCGGCTGCTACATTTGTGCCGCTTGATATACCGCACATGATACCTTCTTTACTTGCTAAATCCTTTGATGCTTGTAAGGTCTCCTCGTCAGAAACGATATGAATATTACTGTATATATTCTGGTTCAGGTTTTTAGGGATAACACCATCACCGATACCCATCTGTATATGTTGTACTTACAGTACCACCTGCTACCTGCTCAAGTATTTCTATACCTGTATGGTGTTTGTGAACCATAGGTTTGCAGGGTTTTCAAACTGCTGCGGAATGTACACATTTGGATTTTTCTGTTGCATTTTAATTGCTGTCTGAAGACATTCCTCAATACATTTGCCGATGTCATTGTCATCATGAATCAGTATAACCTATTACGGCACCTATAAGTGCAAGACTAATTCCCTGATTGCCGCTTGTCGGTTCAACGATAATAGTATCTTTGTTGATTATACCCTGTTTTTCTGCATATGTAATCATGTTATATGCGGTTCTTGTTTTTATTGAACCGCCTACATTTAGACCTTCGAATTTGACCAGAACCTCTGCACTATCGTCACAGACCATGCGCTCCAGTCTGATTATGGGGGTATATCCCATCGCCTCTAAAATATTTGAGTAAACCATGATGTAGAAACCTTTCTAGTCATATTTATGTAATATTCATTCGATATATTATTCTAATTTTACATAATCACCTGACACATATCCTGAAATCTTTTTGCCGGATTTTTTAAATGATACTTTATACCATGTTGTACCTGATACATTCTTTATTCCGGTTATGGTTACGGAAGTATTCAATGTAACTTCAGTTATAATTTTGTGATTGGTGCCTGCATTTTTTCTTACATTTACCACGTCGCCTGTTATAGTACCTGTTACAGTACCTTCCATTTGTTCAGGAGCAGCAGAGCGATTGCTTAATATCTTTTTGCCATTTACAATTTTATATGTGACTACTCTATATGTTGCTCCGTTGCTGAGTTCCGGAGCAATATATGTCAGCTTATTGGAACCCTTTATAGTGGCAACAAGTGTTCTTTTTGTACACTTTTTGTTGTATTTATATATCATGTAGCCGTTGCTGCCACTTACCTTCTTCCATGAAAGCAATGTGCTTGAATTATAATTTTTATACAGAACCTTGCTGGTGGCTACAGGCTTTGTGTATGTTGAAATACTTGTTCCGGTGCCATAGTAGTAAACATTTTTAATGAGCCTGTAAGGTTTTACTGTAAATTTTATTGTTTTACCGGCAGGAAGGTTTGTAATCTTATAGCTGCATGTATCTTTTGAGGCAATGCGACTTACAAGTACATTTTTCTTTGTCGCAGAGTCATACATATATATTGCATATCCACTTGCCTTCGAGCTAGGGCTCCATGACAAGGTTATGGAATTGGTACTACGTTTAGATGCCTTAAGAGATGTGACGGCTTTTACACCGGTATATGATGAAAGCGCATCTGAACGGGTAGCATTTTTGGTTTTACTACCTGATTTATAATATGCAATAACTGAATATTTGTATATCTTGTTTGAAGTAAGATTCTTATGCGTATATTTGTTCTTGGATGCACCCTTTAAGGTGGCGATAAGCTGCCATTTTCCGGTTGATTGATTCCACATATATACCTTGTAACCGACTACATTTGCCTGCTTACTCCATGTGAGCGTTATAGAATTTGAAGTGGTAGCTGACATTTTAAGACCTGTCACTTTTCCCGGAAGTGTTGTACCGCTTGCAACATCAGATGCATCGTGGTAATTGATGGTTCCGTCCGTATTCACGGTATAGGACTGAACCTTATAATTATATTTCGTTCCGCCAAGCAGATTTTTATCTGTATATGAATTGGTTGAAGCTGATGCAATATTTTTAACTACAGTATATTTAGTGCTTGAACCCTTTGAACGTAAAATGCGGTAGCCTGATACACTTTCCTTTTCAGTCCAGGTGATTTTTAGTGAAGCACTTTTAATGCTGGAAAGCTTAACATTTTTTACCTGGTCAGATATGGTTGTTGCACTGAATTCGGAAGAGTAGTTTCCGTATTTATTTCCGGTTTTCAGCTTGTAGTAGGCCCTTACTTTATATTTGTATGTAGTTCCGTCAGAAAGAGCACTGTCTTTAAAATTAGTAGTGCCTGCACCCTTAACCGAACCGATTACAATGTATTTGTCCTGTGTTTTGTCATAACGGGCAATCTGATATCCGTATGCTTCAGGAATTTTCCCCCATGTAAGCGTAACGGTTGTGTCTGTTGCTGTATATGAAAGCGAGGTGACGGCTGTGGGCTTCTTTATATATCTGAAATTTAAGTCTGTTGCATAATCGATGCCGAGGACTTCGCCTGTTGATGAATACTGCCAGTATGAATGCTGGCTGGTAAGGGTGTCTTCGACATTATATTGTGCATTCCACACAGGAAATTTTTTAGCCAGAGTTACAGCATTCATGTCATCTGCGAGAACCGATTTGCTGGCATAAATCATACCGACATATCCCTTTGCTTCAACGGCATTACAAAAGGCTGTCACGACCTTTGTTGCGGCGGCCTTGCTCAGATGGGCGTCATATAATCTTCCGGAAGGTCCCGGACCATATTCATAATCCATAACAACAGGCAGTGTTATGTTATAGCCTTTTATAAGATTCATTGTATATGCTGCCTCTGCTTTGGCTTCCGTAGTTGAGACTGCGGCAGAGAAAAAGTAAACACCTACATCCAGACCTGCGGCAAGTGCACCCTCTATATTTTCTTTATATTTATCGTCAGTAAAGTATCCACCACCCTGATAATAACGACCGCCTACACGGATAATGGCAAAATCAATACCAGAGGCTTTTACCTTTGCCCAGTCGATGGTTCCGTTCCACTCGGAAACATCGATTCCGTCGATTACCTCATAGTTATTAAACATTGGAGAATGCGTATATGTATTGGTGCTGTAAAGCTGGGGAACACCCCTGTTATAATCAGACTGTTTCTGAAGCTCCTTAATGGTTTCCGGGTCGTTATTGTATAAACGGTATATATAATCTATTTGTTCCAAAGTAAGCTTGGAACTGTCAAAAATTCCGTTTTTCACCATCTCCTCAATTTCCGCTTTTGTGGTTTTGGAATTAATGACAGTGTTATCTTGTGAGATTTCAACGGATGTTTCATTTGCTTCCTGCTGAAGCCCCTGTGCATTTGCCAGGCTGCTACCGGCAGCAAATGTAAAAGCTCCGATAACACATCCCAATGCAACACCGCAAAAAGTTTTTAATAGCTTTTTCTTTATCATAGAACCCTCCAATTAAATATGTTAAATATTTATAAATTACCTTATCTGTTATTTGTATATGTAGTATGCAAAGATTAGAAAATTATAATAATATACGAAATATCAATAGTTTCCTATTTTATAATGTGGTGCAAAATACAATACAGTTAACATAATAAGTATTTTAACAAAAAAGTCAACAAAATGAAAGCTGAAAGTACAAGAAAATTAAGGAAAATGTAAAAAAGATGAATGGTATTTAAAACTGAATAGATACTTGTGTAATTTTTGCAGATTATTAGTGCCAATTTCAGTATTAAATGTTATAATAGTCATAATTATTGTATTGAAGGGAGCGATAGATATGCCACCAAGACCATTAGGGCCGGGGGGTCCAAGACCGGGAGAAAGAGGCGGTTTGGGTGCCGGAAGACCCAGAAGACCGGGAGGATTTATGCCGCCGCCACCGCCGCCAAGACCACGTATGAGACCGACATCGCCTATGCCGTTTGGAGGACCACCGCCACATCATAGAAGACATGGAGATTCCTTATTAGGGACTATAACTGCTATGGCTATAGGAGGAGCTATTGCAAATTCAATGAATGAAACACAGGTGGATAGTTCTCAAAGTTCACAGCAGGCATATAATCAGGGGTATAACAGAGGCTATAATGATGCGGCGAATATGCCGACGGAGTGTCCGAATTGCGGAGCAAATGCTACCGGCTCCAGATTCTGTACGTATTGTGGCACAAAGCTTTATTAAACATGATATAGGAGAGATATAGAATGGAAAGTGAAAAAAGAGGATTTTTCGCAAATATAGGCGGTATGTTTGCCGGAATTGTAAAGCCGGAAGAATATATTAAAAACGGAATGTACGGCTCAAGTGGTTCTGCTATCGTTGTTGCACTTATATTTGCATTCTTAACCCCATTTTTGACCGTATTTTTGCCATATAACAATATGTTCGGTAACGGAAAAATTGCACGGGAATTAGAAAATCGGATTGCGGATTTTCGTATAGATGCAAACGGATTCTATTGTGAAGACCAATATGAATGGATTGACGATGCAGGAAGTAGTTATATATGCATTGATACAAATAGAAAAGTTGTTGATAAGGATGAGTTAAACGAACTTATTGATGAAAAGCATTATAGCACCATCGTTATAGCTGCCAATCAGGAGGTTCTCTTATATAGTGATAATGATTATGAAACAATTCAGTGGAGTGATATGTTCAGCTATCTTCAAGCCGTAGACAAACAGACGACATTCAGTAAGCAGTTTGTAATTGATTTGATTGATAAGTATGATACACCTGTTATTGTCGGTATCTATCTGTTCTGTGCAGTCGCATCGTTTATTGGATTCTTTATATGTTGTGCAATATGGGGTGGAATCGGAGCGCTGATTGCAAATGTATTTAGTGTAAAGATCTCATATGGAGTTTTGTTTAAAGCATCTATCTATATAAGAGCAATCTGGTATATGCTTAAGAAGCTTGCAAATGCATACCTTGTGTATGGTTTGGGAAGAGTGATGTGGACTACGGGCTTTATCATTATATTTATTTATCTTATGCTTGCCATTAGGAAATTCGGAAAAAATCATCCGACAAATAATTCAAATGGCAGCTTTGCTCCTGCCGGTAATATTCCAAATGCAATGTATTATAATCAGACGAATAGTTTACCGCAAAATAATCAAAATAATATGACAGAATAAACGATCTTGGAGGAATTATGAGAAAAACTAAAATTATATGCACATTAGGACCGGCTACAGATGATGATGAGATTCTTAGAAAACTGATGCTTGAGGGAATGAATGTAGCAAGATTCAATTTCTCTCATGGTGACCATGCCCAGCATAAGCGCAACAAGGAAAGAGTAGAGAAGTTTAGAAAGGAACTCGGATTGCCTGTTGCAACACTGCTTGATACAAAAGGACCTGAAATCAGAGTATGTGATTTTGAATATGGCAAGGTTGAACTGAAAGCCGGACAAAAATTCACTTTGACAACAGAAGAGGTAATAGGTAATGAAAAAAGAGCTTCCATCACCTATAAAAATCTTATCAATGATGTAAAAGTAGGCAATACCATATTGATTGATGATGGTCTTATCAATATGGTTATAGAAGAAATTACTGATAAAGATATTATTTGCCGCGTGGAGAACGGCGGACCTGTTTCAAATCACAAAGGGGTGAATGTTCCAAGAGTAAATCTAACGATGCCATATATAAGTGAAGCTGACAGAGCAGATATTATATTTGGAATCAAGAACGATTTTGATTTTATTGCTGCATCTTTTGTAAGAACTGCCGATGATGTGCTTGAGATTAGAAAAGTGCTGGATGAGCATGGTTGTGACAATATCAATATTATTTCAAAGATAGAGAATATGCAGGGCGTAGATAATATTGATGAGATTATCCGTGTTTCAGACGGAATCATGGTGGCACGCGGAGACATGGGTGTTGAAATTCCGCTTGAGGACGTACCAGTCATACAGAAAATGATTATTAAGAAGGTATATAATGCGGACAAGCAGGTTATTACCGCAACACAGATGCTGGATTCCATGATGAAGAATCCAAGACCTACAAGAGCGGAAGCTACAGATGTTGCAAATGCGATATATGATGGAACAAGTGCAATCATGCTTTCGGGCGAAACAGCAGCAGGAAAATATCCTGTAGAGGCACTTCATACTATGATAAAGATAGCAGAGCGGGCAGAACAGGATATCGATTACACGAAGAGATTTTATAATAGAGAAACAATCGAAAATCCTGATATAACAAGTGCCATCTCTCATGCTACCTGTACTACGGCAATTGATTTAAATGCTGCCGCAATCGTGACTGTGACAAAATCAGGAAAGACGGCACGTATGATTTCAAAGTACAGACCGAATTGCCCTATTATAGGCTGCACACCTATCGAAAAGGTTGCAAGACAGCTGAACCTTTCATGGGGTGTTCATCCGCTTGTGATAGCAGAAGAGACAAATACGGATGATTTGTTTGAGCATTCCGTAGACGCAGCAAGAACGGCAGGATTTGTGAAAAACGGCGAGGTAACAGTTATAACGGCGGGCGTACCGCTGGGAATAACCGGTACAACCAATCTGATCAAGGTTCACGTTGTCGGACATATTCTGTTAAAAGGTAATTCGATAAATGAACGTTCTGCATGTGCACCGCTTTGCGTTTGTGAAACGGAAGAAGAGCTTGTCAAGAACTACAAGCCGGGTGATATTGTTGTCATGAAGGAGACAAGCAATAATATCATGGAGCAGCTTAAAACTGCATCTGCAATCATATGTGAAAAAGATGGTGGAAATTCCCATGCTGCCATTGTAGGACTAAGCAGGGATATTCCTGTAATCTTAGGCGCCGCAAATGCCACCCAGATATTGAAATCAGGCGCAATCGTTACCGTAAATGGTGAGGATGGCGTTGTCATTGCCCAGTAGTAATAAATATTAAAAAATGATTAACTTCAAAAAAGTAAGTAAAAACAATGCCCCTTTGTGTTGACAAAGGGGCATCTTGTTGCTATAATACACATGAAATGTAACAATTTCGTAATAAATCAATCAAAAGATTGATATATTTTACAGGAGGTAATCATGTATAAGAGGTCAAAAAAAGCAGCAGTTGCATTGCTTACAGTAGGACTTATTACAGGGGCAGCTCTTACTTTTACGAATATTAAAGCTGATGAAGTGTATGATGATTCATCTATTGGAATATCATTTGCATTAGATAGATATGTAGAATCGGTACAGACAGAAACAGACAAGTTGAATGAAAGTCTTGCCGATAATAAGAAGGAAGAAACAAATAAGGTTACAAAAAAGAAATCTTCAAAGAAAAAGAAAGAGGAGACACAGGAAGAGGAAACCTGCAAGTATCCGCAGTTTAAGGATAAATGCTTAACAACGGTAAGTGATTCGGTAAACATAAGAACAGAAGCAAATGAGACATCTGAGATAGTCGGAACGCTTCCCGTAAACGGAATCGCCTCGGTTATTGAGAAGGGTGAGGAATGGACACAGGTTGAGTCCGGTTCGTGTAAAGGTTACATAAAGAATGAATTTCTTGTATATGGTGATGATGCTGGTGCGTATGCAGAAGAGCATTGTGCTAAGATAGCTACGGTTACAGCAGATTCATTAAATGTTCGTTCCGTAGCAGATACGGAAGCAGATTGCATCACAATGATAGCAGAAGGCGAAAGCTATGTAGTTGTTGATACCGTAACAGGATGGGTAGGAATAGCGGTAGATGCGGAAACTTATGGATATGTAAGCGCTGATTATGTCGATGTAACATTTGCAGTTAATAATGCAGTATCCATTGAAGAAGCAGAGGCAATCAGGAAGGCAGAGGAAGAGGCAGCAGAAGCGGAAGCAGAGAGACTTCGTCAGGAAGCAGAAGCACAGCAGCAGACTGAAACAGAAGAAACGTCTGAGCCGCAGTATAAGCCGGAAACAACGACGGAGGCGCCGACAGAAGCCCTGACAGAAGCACCAACAGAGACACCGACAGAAGCTCCTACAACAGAGACGCCGACAAATGTATCGTCAAGTGGTTCGACAGGTGTAGACCTTGCAAACTTTGCATTACAGTATGTTGGTAATCCGTATGTATACGGTGGTTCCAGCCTTACAAACGGAGCAGATTGTTCAGGATTTGTTATGGCAGTATATGCTGAGTTTGGATATTCATTACCACATTCAGCCGGAATGCAGTCAGGTTATGGTACAGAAGTAAGTATATCGGAGCTTGAACCGGGAGATTTGCTTTTCTATGGCAGCTATAGTATTGAGCATGTAGCTATTTATGTAGGCAACGGAATGATTGTACATGCCAGCACGCCGGAATCAGGAATTAAGACATCAAATTATAATTACAGAACACCTTGCAAGGCTGTTCGTATATTAGGACAATAGTGTTGAGTGTAATAGGACAGGCAGTATCTTTTGGGTACTGCCTTCTTTTTGTGTTGACATACATTTGATAGATGCTGCCGGGGCAGCTTTGTAGGTGAAAATAGATAAAAAAACGACAGAATTCGTATAGCTTTTGTACAAAATGTATTGAAAAATATGTCTGATATGATATAATTGTAATATCAATTTGGGTTATCCCAAAAAAGAAGGAGTTGGGCATCATGAATTACATTATAAGTGGTAAAAACATCGAAGTTACGGAAGGTTTAAAGAATGCGGTATATGACAAGCTGTCTAAGCTTGAAAAATATTTTGCAGAGGACACAGCAGCGCAGGTTACATTCAGTGTAGAGAAAGAACGACAAAAGATAGAAGTGACGATTCCTATGAAGGGACATATCATTAGAGCAGAGCAGATTAGTGATGATATGTATGTGTCTATAGATCTTGTGCTTGAGGTTATTGAAAGACAGATTACAAGACATAAAAAGAAGCTTATTGACAAGGAACAGAATGCAGCATATTTAAGAGATGCATTTATTGATGAGGATGTTGAGGACGATGATGAAGTTCAAATCGTAAGAAGCAAGCGGTTTGCCGTGAAGCCTATGTATCCTGAGGACGCATGTATTCAAATGGATTTGCTGGGACATAACTTCTATGTATTCAGAAATGCAGAGACGGATGAAGTCAATGTTGTTTACAAGAGAAAGGGCAGCACATACGGTTTAATCGAGCCAGAGTTCTAAAATTATGATATAAGTGTAACAAAAGGGTATTGCATTGATTAGATACCCTTTTGTTATGCAAAGATATTAGGGAAATAAAATAGATGAGATAAGTTGCATTTTGATAATTGTTTTTAAAGAATTTATATGATAAAATTATTACAAAATTTGTAAAAAATCACATAAAATGGGGGATATTCTTTAATGGAGAGGAAAAAATTAGTACAACTATTCACCTTGCCAATTATGGCTATGCTGGCGGTAGGTTTTTTGATATTCAATACAATAGGATATGTAAATGCAGCTACATATTATACTACAGAGGAGGGTTTTGAGTATACAAAAAGTAATTCAGAAGTCACAATTACGGGATATAAGGGAACTGATACAGAGATTGATATACCGAGCATTATTGATGGAGCGCCGGTAACGGGCATAGGTAATGATGCATTTATACAAAATAGCGCTGTAACAAGTATAACCATACCGGAAGGGGTTACAAGTATAGGTAAGGGTGCGTTTTATAAATGTACCGGTTTAACGAATATCACCATACCGGACAGCGTAACGGATATCGGGCAGGTAGTATTTGATAATTGTTCTAAATTAACAAAAGTAACCATTCCATCAGGTATAACAAGCTTACCATATGGATTATTTTCTGGATGCAGTAGTTTAACAAGCATAACGATACCGGATAGTGTAACAAGTATCGGCAATAGGGTGTTTGAGAGTTGTACCAGCTTAACAAGTATAACGATACCAGATAGCGTAACAAGTATCGGCAATAGCGTGTTTGAGAGTTGTACCGGTTTAACAAGCATAACGATACCGGATAGCGTAACAAGTATCGGGGACTATGCGTTTTATCAATGCAGTTCCTTGAAAGAAGTGACAATCCCAAGTAGTGTAACAAGCATAGGGGCATATGCATTTTATAAATGTAGTAAATTGAGCGGAAGCATAACTATACCGAAAGGTGTAACCAGTATTAGTGAATATGCATTTTATTATTGTAGAAATTTGTCAGAAATAATAATGCAGGAGGGGATAATCAGCATTGAAAGATTTGCGTTTTATCAATGTTACAGTTTGAAGAGCGTAACGATACCGGATGGCGTAACCAGCATCGGAGTGGATGCATTTGGAGACTGTAAGGAAATTAAAAGCATAGTTCTGCCTGATAGTGTAACCAATATAGATGCAGGCGCATTTAAAAACTGTACCAGTTTAACGGATATCACCATACCGGAAGGGGTAACCGATATAGGCATGAGTGCATTTTACAATTGTACCGGTTTAACTGATATTACCATACCGGAAGGGGTAACCGATATAGGCATGAGTGCATTTTACAATTGTACCG
>CAZATW010000034.1:17261-30756 GCA_964488185.1 uncultured Coprococcus sp.
GTTTAACTGATATTACCATACCGGAAGGGGTTACAAGTATAGGTGAAGGTGCGTTTTATAACTGTACCAGTTTAACGAATATCACCATACCGGATAGTGTGACCAGTATCGGTGAGGATGCATTTTCTGGATGTAGTGAAAATCTTGTGATTTCGTGTTCGGAGGGCTCTTATGCATATACTTATGCCTCGGCAGCCGGGGTAACAATTAATAAAATTATTTCAGGAAATGATCCGGACGAACCGCCTGTCATAATTCCGACTCCTGCAAAGAAGGGGACGGTATTAACGGTTGCAGGTAAAAAGCTTAAAGTTAAGGTGACTTCCTCGAGTGCATCGAATCCAACTGTAGCGGTTGCAGGAGCTACAAGTAAGACAATTACGAAGATAACAATACCAGCGACAGTAACGGTAGACGGTGTTACATATAAGGTAACAAGCGTAGCAACAAATGCATTTAAGGGATATAAGAAACTTAAAACCGTATCAATCGGAAGCAACGTAACGAAGCTTGGCAATAATGCATTTTATGGATGCACATCAATAACCAAGGTAACAATTGGTAAGAATGTGACCGCTATAGGAAGCCGGGCATTTTATAAATGTACGAAGCTAAAGAGTATTACCATTCCGGCGAAGGTTAAAACGATAGGAAGCAGTGCGTTTTATGGTTGCAAGTCCTTAACCAAGGTAACAATTGGCAAGAACGTGACCGCTATAGGCAGTAAGGCGTTTTACAAATGTACGAAACTTAAGCGCGTTACGATTCCTGCAAAAGTCAAGAAAGTTGGAAGTAGTGCATTTTATGGTTGTACATCCTTAACAAGGATAACAATTGGTAAGAATGTAACAACGATAGGAAGCAAGGCATTCTATGGCTGCAAGAAGCTTAAGATGATAACCATGACAGCAGGGAAGCTCAAGACGACGGGTAAGTATGCATTCAAGGGAGTAAATAAGAATGCGGTCTTTACAGTAAAGGGAACGAAGAAGGCAAAAACAGCATTGATAAAGAAGCTTAAGAAGAAAACTGTCGGATATGTGAGTACGTGGAAGATTAAATAATAGATACTATTAAGACAAAAACGGCCTGTCACTTTATATGATGTATGATGCTTTCAAGCAGATATTATCGTATCAAGTGGCGGGCTGCTTTTCTATGTCGTCGAAGAATGCTGCTTACAGATAACAAAAGGTAACAAAACAAATTAAATCTTGATATAAAACGGATATAATGTTAGAATGTACCCTGAATAACAATGAGTAGGAGTGTGGGCAAATGGGCTTATTTGAAAAAATATTTGGGACACATAGTGAAAAGGAGTTAAAAAAGGTTTCCTCCACTATTGATGCAATAGAAGCGTTGGATGAAGAGATGCAGAAGCTTTCTGACGAGGAGCTTCGGGCAAAAACGCAGGAGTTTAAGAACAGACTGGCGGACGGCGAAACGCTTGATGACCTGCTGGTAGAAGCGTTTGCAGTTGTAAGAGAGGCTGCATCAAGAGTGCTTGGCATGAAGCACTACAGAGTACAGCTTATTGGTGGTATGATACTTCATCAGGGAAGAATTGCCGAAATGAGAACCGGTGAAGGTAAGACCCTTGTTTCAACACTTCCTGCATATTTGAATGCTCTTGAAGGCAAAGGTGTTCATGTAGTGACGGTAAATGACTATCTGGCAAAGCGTGATGCCGAGTGGATGGGACAGGTGCATGAATTTTTAGGCCTTAAGGTTGGTATTATTTTAAATAGTTCAACCACAGATGAAAGAAGAGAAGCATATGCTTGTGATATCACATATGTTACTAATAATGAATTGGGCTTCGATTATTTGAGAGATAATATGGTTATATATAAGGAGAAGCTTGTACTTAGAGGACTTCATTATTGTGTTATTGATGAGGTTGACTCTGTGCTTATTGATGAAGCAAGAACCCCTCTTATTATTTCAGGACAGAGCGGAAAGTCCACAGAGCTTTATAAAATGTGTGATTATCTTGCAAGGCGTATGAAACGTGGCGAAGGTAACGGTGAGATATCCAAGATGGATATGCTTATGAAGACCAATATTGAAGAGGATGGCGATTTCCTTGTAAATGAGAAGGACAAGTATGTAATGCTTACCGCAAACGGTGTAAAAGAGGTAGAGCAGTTTTTCCATATCGAGAATTTATCCGACCCTGAAAATCTGGAAATTCAGCATAATATCATTCTTGCACTCAGAGCCCACAATCTTATGTTCAGAGACAGAGATTATGTAGTAAAGGATGACGAGGTTCTTATCGTCGATGAATTCACCGGCCGTATTATGCCGGGAAGACGTTTCTCTGACGGACTTCATCAGGCGATAGAAGCAAAGGAAAATGTAAAGGTTAAGAGAGAAAGCAAGACTCTGGCTACCATTACATTCCAGAACTTCTTTAATATGTTTGAAAAGAAAGCAGGTATGACGGGTACTGCCGAGACGGAGGAAGAGGAATTTAGAGAAATATACGGAATGGACGTAGTTGTGATTCCGACAAATGTTCCTGTTCAGAGAGTAGACCATCCGGATTCTATATTTAAAACTAGAAAAGAGAAGCTGAATGCAATCGTTGAACAGATAAATGAAAGCTATCGAAAAGGTCAGCCGGTTCTGGTTGGTACTATCAATATTGATGCATCAGAGGAGCTTAGTCATCTTCTCAGCAAAAAGAAGGTGCCTCATAAGGTGCTGAATGCAAAGTTCCATGAGATGGAAGCGGAAATCGTAGCAGATGCAGGACAGAAGGGTGCCGTTACCATTGCCACCAATATGGCAGGTCGTGGTACTGATATTAAGCTTGGCGAGGGTGTTGCAGAGCTTGGCGGACTTCGTATTATCGGTACGGAACGTCATGAGTCAAGACGTATCGATAATCAGCTTCGTGGTCGTTCCGGTCGTCAGGGAGATCCGGGTGAGTCAAAGTTTTATCTGTCTCTTGAGGATGATTTGATGAGGCTCTTCGGTTCGGAGCGTGTTATGGGGCTTTATGATGCACTGAAGATTCCTGAGGGCGAGGAAATCCAGCATAAGACCATTTCAAACTTCGTGGAAAAGGCTCAGATGAAGATAGAGAGCAATAACTTTGCGATAAGAAAGAATCTGCTTGAATACGACAGAGTTAACAATGAGCAGAGGGAAATTATTTACAAAGAGCGTCGTATGGTTCTTGACGGCGAGGATATGCGCGACGTGATTATGAAGATGATTAAGGATAATATAAACGCATGTGTAAGTCAGGTATGTTCCAATGAGACGGCTGCGGAGGAATGGAATATGGCTGAGCTTGATGATATGCTTAGAAATATTATTCCATATGAATGTCCGATAGAGATGACGGAACAGGAAAAGAAAAAAGAGGATATTGAAGGGTTTAAGGAGAGACTTTTTGATGAGGCTGTGGCTCTTTATGAGAAGAAAGAAGGAGAATTTGAAGATCCTGAGCAGATGCGAGAGGTTGAGAGAGTTATTCTTCTTAAGGTAATTGACAGAAAGTGGACAGATCATCTTGATGATATGGATCAGTTAAAGCAGGGCATAGGACTTCAGTCATTAGGACAGAGAGACCCTGTAGTAGAATATAAATTTGCAGGCTATGACATGTTCAATGCGATGACTGGCGCTATACAGGAGGATACAGTGAAAATGCTGTACAGAGTCCGTATAGAACAGAAGGTTGAACGTGAAGAGGTAAATAAGGTTACCGGAACAAATAAGGACGATACGGTAGCAAAGGGACCTGTAAAAAAGGCAAAGAAGATTGGCAGAAATGACCTGTGTCCATGTGGCTCAGGCAAAAAATATAAGCTGTGTTGCGGACGAAACGATTAGTTTATCATAACAGTTGATTAAAAGAGGTGAGAAGTTAGTGATAGAATTAGACCAGTTTAAATACACCTTAAATACCTATAAGCAGCCATTAACGGAAGTAAGGGATTCACTTTGACATAGCGGGAAGACTTGATAATATTGCCAAGCTGCATTATGAAATGGAGCAGCCCGGATTCTGGGACGATGTCACAAATTCGAGAAATGTAGCAAGAGAGCTGAAAGAGCTTGAGGATTCTGTAGCGGGATATGAAAAGCTTGAAACGGATTATTCGGATATTGAAACACTGATTGCTATGGCAGAAGAAGATGGTGACGAATCACTTGTTCCTGAGATTGGAGAAATGCTGGAGTCTTTTACCATTGAATTTGAAGATTTTAGAATTGCATTATTGCTTTCAGATGAATTTGACAACCATAATGCAGTGCTTACATTACATGCAGGTGCAGGTGGAACGGAGGCTTGTGACTGGGTCAGCATGTTATACCGTATGTATACCAGATGGGCGGATAAGAAGGGATATAAGACGGAGGTGCTTGATTATCTTGATGGTGATGAAGCGGGTATAAAATCCGTTACCATACAGATAAACGGACCAAATGCATATGGTTATTTAAAATCTGAAAAGGGTGTCCACAGGCTTGTCAGGATATCACCTTTTAATGCAGCAGGAAAGAGGCAGACATCCTTTGCCTCCTGCGATGTCATTCCTGAAATTGAGGAAGATTTGGAAATTGAAATCAATGATGATGATTTGCGTATTGATACATACAGGTCGAGCGGTGCAGGTGGTCAGCATATCAATAAGACATCATCAGCGATAAGGATAACGCACCTTCCTACCGGAATCGTTGTTCAGTGTCAGAATGAGCGTTCACAGCATATGAATAAGGATAAGGCAATGCAAATGCTGAAATCAAAGCTGTATCTCATTAAGAAGCAGGAGAATCTGGATAAGATATCAGATATACGGGGTGAGATTCTTGAAAATGGTTTCGGGAGCCAGATAAGGTCATATGTTATGCAGCCGTATACGATGGTAAAGGACCATAGAACGAACGAAGAAAGCGGAAATGTAACGGCTGTACTTGATGGAGATATTGACACCTTTATGAACGCATATCTTAGCTGGTGTAATAAAACAGAGTAATATCTTCCGTGTACAAAGCCAGAGTACCGGTTATAAATGATATACAAATTTTAGAGATAAGGAGATTAGCCAAATGGTAAATATAGCAGTATTAGGTTATGGTACGGTTGGCTCAGGTGTAGTTGAAGTCATTCATACGAACCATGAAATTGTAAATAGAAGAGCAGGTCAGGATATTCATATCAAATATGTTTTGGATTTGAGGGATTTTCCGGGAGACCCCGTTACCGAGATATTGACACATGATTTTAACGACATCTTGAATGATGATGATGTTAAGGTTGTTGTAGAAGTAATGGGCGGTGTTGAGCCGGCATACACATTTGTAAAAAAATGCCTGCTTGCAGGAAAGAGTGTTGCAACCTCTAACAAGGAGCTGGTTGCCGCGCACGGACCTGAATTATTATCGATAGCAAAGGAAAAAGCAGTTAATTTTCTCTTTGAGGCATCTGCGGGTGGCGGTATACCGATTGTAAGACCGCTGAACACCTCGATAACGGCTGATGATATTACAGGAATTACCGGTATTTTAAACGGTACAACAAACTATATCCTTACAAAGATGGCAAATGAAGGTGCAGATTATGCAACTGTCCTAAAGCAGGCGCAGGCGCTTGGTTATGCAGAGAGAAATCCAGAAGCAGACGTAGAAGGTGGCGATGCCTGCAGAAAAATAGCTATATTGACATCAATAGCATATGGAAAGCATCTTGATTATGCACGTGTGCATACAGAAGGTATTACCAAAATCACATCTGAGGATTTCAAATATGCGAAGGCTTTAGACGCTACAATAAAACTGCTGGGCATTACAAAAAATGTTGATGGAACTCTTTATTCATTTGTTGCACCTATGATGCTCCCTAATACGAATCCGCTGTACGGAATTGATGATGTGTTTAATGGTATATTGGTACATGGAAATGTAGTGGATGATATTATGTTCTATGGACGTGGTGCAGGAAAGCTGCCTACAGCCTCTGCGGTAGTTTCGGATGTGGTTGATGCCGTAAAGCATATGGGTACCAATATTATGACCATATGGGATGAAGAAGCATTGGAAATGGGCGAATTTGCAGACTTGACAAACAAATTCTTTGTTCGTGTTTCTGGTGGAGATGATCTTAAGGAAAAGATAGAAGAGATTTTTGGCAAAGTACAGTTTATAACAGCCGACGGCGTTTCCGGTGAGCTCGCCTTTGTTACGGAAAGCATGACGGAAGCTGCTTTTGACACAAAAAAGAAGGAATTTGAATACGTTATAAATGTAATTAGAGTTGCATTTTAATTTGGAAACGTGTATAAATATATTGCACTTACTAAAATAAAGGATTAACTATTTGCGAATTTGCAATCAGGAGGACGAGATGTTAGTAGTAAAGAAGTTTGGTGGTACTTCCGTAGGAAATACCGAAAGAATCTTTAACGTAGCCAAAAGATGTATTGAAGATTGGCAGAAAGGAAATGATGTAGTAGTTGTACTCTCAGCGATGGGTAAGTATACAGATGAGCTTATTTCCATGGCAAAAGAGGTGAATGAGAATCCGCCTAAGAGAGAGATGGATATGCTATTTACGATAGGGGAGCAGATGTCAGTTTCACTGATGGCTATGGCTATGAATAAGCTGAAGGTTCCTGCGGTTTCTTTAAATGCTTTTCAGGTAGCTATGCATACAACCTCGGTATATGGCAATGCAAGACTTAAGAGAATTGATGTTGAACGAATAAGACATGAGCTGGAGCAGAGAAAGATTGTAATCGTTACAGGCTTTCAGGGAATTAACAAATATGATGATTATACAACGCTGGGACGTGGCGGTTCAGACACGACAGCGGTTGCACTTGCGGCAGCACTGAATGCGGATGCCTGTGAGATTTATACAGATGTGGACGGTGTTTATACGGCAGACCCACGTAAGGTAAAGACAGCACGCAAGCTTGATGTGGTAACATATGATGAAATGTTAGAGCTTGCAACCCTGGGTGCAGGGGTACTTCATAATCGTTCAGTTGAGCTTGCGAAGAAATTCGGCGTTCAGCTTGTAGTACGTTCAAGTCTTAATACATCAGAAGGAACAATAGTTAAGGAGGATACCGGAATGGAGAAAATGTTAGTTAGCGGAGTTGCCGCAGATGCAGATACAGCAAGAGTAGCAGTAGTAGGGTTAGAGGACACACCGGGTGTTGCATTTAAGTTATTTAACACACTTGCAAAGAATGATATAAATATTGATATGATATTACAGTCCGTTGGAAGACATGGCACAAAGGATATTACTTTTACATGCAGTGATGAAAATGCTGATAAGGCAGCAGAGCTTATTAAATCTACAATGGGTAAGCTTGAGAGTGTGGATGTAAACAAGGATGTTGCAAAGGTTTCAATCGTTGGAGCAGGTATGCAGTCAAATGCAGGCGTTGCTGCGAAAATGTTTGAGGCACTTTATGATGAGAATATTAATATCAGAATGATATCTACTTCAGAAATACGCGTTACCGTTCTGATAGACCAGCAGTATACAGAACGTGCAATGAATGCGGTACATGATAAGTTTGCATTAGGTGAACGTTAATTAGCAATGTTGAGAAAATTTTTACGCCGGAGGGATACTCCGGCGTAATCTGATACTTTGCTTTTGGAGAAAGGAGCCACACGATATGAAGAGAACAGACTATATAAGCTGGGACCAGTATTTTATGGGCATAGCCATGTTGTCGGCACAGAGAAGTAAAGACCCCTCAACACAGGTTGGTGCGTGCATTGTAGACCGTTCAAACAGGATACTTTCTGTTGGTTATAACGGTATGCCGACGGGCTGTGAGGATGATGTAATGCCATGGGGCAAGATAGGAAATCCTCTTGATAATAAATATTTTTATGTGTGCCATGCTGAACTAAATTCAATACTGAATTATAGAGGCGGAAGTCTTAAGGACGCATGTCTTTATTCAACCCTGTTTCCGTGTAATGAATGTGCTAAGGCGATTATTCAGTGTGGTATCAAAGAAGTCATATATCTGTCTGATAAATATGCAAGCACGGACAGTACGGTTGCATCAAAGCGTATGTTTGATATGGCAGGTGTGAGCTATAGAGCATTTGAGGTTAAGGGAAAGAAGATTGTTGTAGATTTGTAGGCAGCATCCGGCTGATGTACGGTTTTGAAGGACAGATGAAATCGGATTTTACATATTTATATATAAAATTTTTCAGTAGTAAAACAGGTAGCAGGAATAACATTTATGGTTAAAGAAAGCGTTAGCATAGAAGATACTTACAACACAGGCGTGTCGCTTGGCAAGAATGCACAGGCAGGACAGGTTTTCTGCATTTACGGTGACTTGGGAGTAGGTAAAACGATTATATCCCAAGGCTTTGCCAAAGGACTTGGAGTTGATGATGTGGTGAACAGCCCGACATTTACAATTGTAAAGGAATACGATTCGGGCAGACTTCCTATGTATCACTTTGATGTATATCGGATAGGTGATATCGATGAAATGGAAGAAATAGGATTTCCCGATATGATATATGGGAATGGCGTCTGCCTGATAGAATGGGCTGACCTTATTGAAGAGATACTTCCAGAACATTATACAAAAATAGTGATTGAAAAGAACCTAAAAAAGGGAACTGATTATAGAAAAATAGTGATTGAAGAAATATAGTGGAAAACAAGTAGGATTTTTGATGCTGCCTGCTGGGTGGCGGAATGGAGATTCGTATGAAAATACTTGGCTTTGACAGCTCGGGCTTAGTGGCTTCCGTAGCCATAGCTGAAGAAGATAATATGATAGCAGAATATACCGTAAATTATAAAAAAACGCATTCGCAAACGCTGTTACCCATGTTGGATGAAATTGTCAAAATGACGGAAACGGATAAGCACAGCTTTGATGCACTTGCTGTTGCCGCAGGTCCCGGCTCATTTACAGGTCTAAGAATAGGCTCGGCTACGGTGAAAGGGCTGGCGCTCGCACTTGATGTACCTGTTGTATCAGTACCGACACTTGAGGGACTTGCGTACAATATGTGGGGGTGCAGGGATTTGATTTGTCCGATTATGGATGCGAGGAGAAATCAGGTATATACAGGACTTTACCGGTTTGACGAAGAAGACCGACTGGAGACGCTTATGGAGCAGACGCCACTTGATATAGAAGAATTAATTGAGAAACTAAATGAAAGCAATCAAAAGGTGGTATTCCTTGGAGACGGAACAGCACCGTTTAAGAGCATTATCAAAGAAAAAGTAAAGACAAGGTACAGTATTGCTCCTGCGCATATGAACAAACAAAGAGCAGGCTCAATAGCAGTAGCCGGAATGATAAGGTATAAGCTTGGGTTCTATGAGTCGGGAGACGAACACAGTCCTGTATACCTTAGGGCATCACAGGCTGAACGGGAACGGGAAGAACGAAAAAAGGCGAAAGGAAATGAATAACAGTATGACAGACGGAGGGGCGGTGTCCGGTATTATTATCAGAGAAGCAGAAGAAGAGCAATCTCTCGATATTGTTGCTTTAGGGGAAAAGACATTTCATAACTCTTGGAATGAACAGATGGTAAATACTTCGATATATGGCAGCTATGATGAGGTTCTGGTAGCCATGAAGGGGGACAGTCTGGTAGGGTATCTTATCTATACAGCACCATGTGAGGATTGCGAGTTGCTTAGAATTGCAGTTGAAAATAGTCACAGAAGATGCGGAATAGGAAAAATGCTTATGCAGGAAATGATAAAGCGGTGTTCCGGAAAATCCGGTGAAAATATTTTCCTTGAAGTAAGAGAGACCAACGAGGCGGCAATAGGATTATACGAAAGAATGGGATTTCAGGAAATTTCCAGACGAAAGGACTATTACAGAGAACCAAAGGAAGATGCTGTTATTATGAAACTGGAAAACATTGTTGGTATTATTTATTGACAAAAAACGCTATAATTTGAACGAATAAAAAGTACAAATTATAGGAGTGTTATGATGAAAGATTTAAGATGTAATGCATGTGGTCAAATTATAAAGCATGATGGAAGCGTTTTTGTTGAGGATGCTCTTGTTGTAACAAAGGAGTGGGGGTATTTCTCAAAGAAAGACGGAAAAAGACACAGATTTTGTTTGTGTGAGTCATGTTATGACAAAATGATAGAAAACTTTAATATTCCTGTTGATTTGGAGGATGTCACGGAATATATGTAACCTGAATATGGAGGAATGAAATGCTGGATGTATGTTTACTTGGAACCGGAGGAATGATGCCGCTCCCGCACAGAGCGCTGACAGCTCTGATGGTAAGATATAATGGAAGCTCTATGCTGGTAGATTGTGGTGAAGGTACCCAGGTAGCCATAAAAAGGCAGGGGTGGAGCTTCAAGCCTATCGATGTGATATGCTTCACCCATTTTCATGCTGACCATATCAGTGGGCTTCCGGGATTGCTTCTTACGATTGGAAATGCCGAAAGGACGGAGCCTGTTTTGATGGTAGGGCCGAAACGACTTGAAAAGGTAGTTAACTCCCTTCGGGTTATTGCACCGGAGCTGCCGTTTGAAATAAAATTTAAAGAGCTTTCGGAAGAAGAAGAGTGCTTTTGCTGGGGAGATGTCAGGGTAGATGCTTTTAAGCTGAACCATAATGTTACATGTTATGGTTATTCGTTAAGTCTTGACAGAGCCGGTAAATTTGAAATAGAGAAGGCAAAAGGCTTGAATATACCTATGCAGTATTGGAATCCTCTTCAAAAAGGTAAAACAGTAGAAACAGATGGAAAAATCTATACACCGGATATGGTTCTTGGACCTGCAAGAAAAGGACTTAAACTGACGTATTGTACAGATACAAGACCCATGGCAAGAATAGAAAAGCATGCAAAAGGTTCCGATCTCTTTATATGTGAAGGCATGTACGGAGAACAAGACAAGCTGCAAAAGGCAGTCGAACATAAGCATATGACGATGTATGAAGCGGCGCAAATTGCTGCGAAGGCAGATGTAGGGGAAATGTGGCTCACACATTACAGCCCGTCAATGATAAGACCTGCACAGTATATGGATGAAGTAAGGCAGATTTTTCCGCGTACCATAGCCGCTAAAGACCAAACGGCTACGGTGTTAAAATTTCAGGACTAGAAAGGCATAATTATGGACAAGGATATAAAAATACTTGCTATTGAATCCTCTTGCGACGAGACGGCAGCGGCCGTCGTAGTAAACGGCAGAGAGGTTTTGTCAAATATAATATATTCGCAAATCGATATTCACACCATGTATGGTGGGGTCGTTCCTGAAATTGCGTCAAGAAAACATATAGAAAAGATAAATCAGGTAATACGTGCTGCTCTTGATGAAGCAAAGTGTACGCTCGATGATATTGATGCAGTGGCTGTAACATATGGGCCGGGACTTGTCGGAGCTCTTCTTGTCGGCGTTGGCGCGGCAAAGGCGATATGCTTTGCAAAGGATATACCACTTGTGGGTGTACACCATATAGAAGGACATATTTCTGCAAATTATATTCAGGACAAGGATTTAAAGCCTCCGTTTATGTGTCTGGTAGTATCGGGTGGACACTCACATCTTGTAAAGGTGGCAGATTACGGAAAATACGAAATCCTCGGTATCACAAGAGATGATGCGGCAGGAGAGGCATTTGACAAGGTGGCAAGAGCAATCGGGCTGGGTTATCCGGGAGGCCCTAAGGTAGATAAGCTTGCAAGAGAAGGAAATCCGGATGCTATCGTATTCCCAAGAGCAAAGATAAGTGGCTCGGAATATGATTTCAGCTTCAGCGGATTGAAATCGGCAGTTCTGAACTATATCAATCAGGCTGCTATGAAGGGCGAGGAAATTAATAAAGCGGATGTGGCTGCATCCTTCCAGAAGGCTGTAACGGATGTTTTGACAGAACATACGATAGCAGCAGCGAAGTATTATGGAATGGACAAGGTTGCACTTGCGGGTGGCGTGGCATCCAATTCTTCACTTAGAAGTGCCATGAAAACAGCATGCAATAAGGCTGGAATATCACTTTATTATCCGTCACCTGTTCTTTGTACAGATAATGCAGCAATGATAGGTGCGGCGGGATACTATGAATATATCAATGGAACAAGACATGGATGGGATTTAAATGCAATACCGAATCTGAAGCTTGGACAAAGGTAAATTTATATGTATAATAGGAGATGTGCCGATATAACAGCATGGTACGACAGATTTCAAATATAGATTGAAACGGTATGTTTTGACAATAAACAAGTATTTGAGGAATCGTCAAAGAATTTCTCAGAAAGCAGGAAAAATGAGCGGTAAAATTACGGCTATTGTATTGGCTGCCGGTAAGGGCAGCAGGATGAGAAGCAATATACAAAAACAATTTATGCTACTGGGTGAATATCCGGTAGTATATTATTCTCTGAAGATGTTTGAAGAAAGTCGGGTAGACAATATCATACTTGTAACAGGGGAACAGGATATTGAATATTGCAGACATCATATAGTAGAAAAATATGGATTTTCCAAAATAAACCATATAGTAGCGGGTGGAAAAGAACGCTATGAGTCGGTGTACAATGCTTTAAAGGTGATAACGGAATCGGATTACGTAATGATCCATGATGGAGCAAGACCGTTTATAACAGATAAAATGATAGAAGAATCGATTGAAGCTGTTAAACGATTTGATGCATGTACCGTCGGTATGCCTGTTAAGGATACGATAAAGTTAATTGACGATGAGTGCTTCGGAATAGAGACCCCTGACAGAAGATATGTATATCAGATTCAGACACCGCAGACTTTTCGAAAAGAGCTTCTTTCCGATTGCTATAACAAGTTAGAGAGGGATAAAAACATAGCTGTAACCGACGATACAATGGTTGTGGAACGGTATTCCGGAAGAAAGTCAAAGGTGCTTGTTGGAAGCTATACAAATATAAAAATCACTACGCCAGAAGATATCAAAATTGCAGAAATTTTTTTGGAAAATATGTTGACATGATATGTGATGAGTGATAATATATATAAGTCGCTGGAAAAACCTAACGACAGAAAATAATAGATGGAGAGATATCGAAGTGGTCATAACGAGGCGGTCTTGAAAACCGTTTGTCCGAAAGGGCGCGAGGGTTCGAATCCCTCTCTCTCCGCTGGCTTCTGAATAGTAATATTAGAAGTTTAAGCGCTTGATACTGGGAGAAGTACCCAAGCGGTTGAAGGGGCTCCCCTGGAAAGGGAGTAGGTCGAGAGTATCGGCGCGAGGGTTCAAATCCCTCCTTCTCCGTTTAAGCTATACTGGTATCAGCATACAGAACCTTGAAAAATTAACAACATGACAACCCTGAAATTCCAAGAAAAGAATTTCAAGAACGGTTTAACAAACCAAGAACAGTAAATGGTTGAAGATAGCTAGGTTTATCGAAGACCAGGGACAAAAAACTTTAAATGAGAGTTTGATCCTGGCTCAGGATGAACGCTGGCGGCGTGCTTAACACATGC
>CAZATW010000035.1:0-30412 GCA_964488185.1 uncultured Coprococcus sp.
AACTTATTAACTGAGTAGTCTTGTTTGACTACACCATTATTATACTAGGAGGAATTAGATTATGATTACTCAGGCACCAAGAGGTACCAGTGACTGGTTCGGGGATAAGATGAGAACCAGAACACAGATAGAGGCAATGGCAAGAAATCTGTGTGAGAAATTTAATATAAAGGAAGTTATCACACCTGTTTTTGAACATACGGTGCTTTTTCAGCGCGGAGTTGGCGAAACAACGGATGTTGTTCAAAAGGAGATGTATACATTTATTGACAAGGGTGGAAGAAGCATTACATTAAAGCCTGAAGGTACAGCAGGTGCGATTAGGGCTTACGTTGAAAATAAGCTTTATGCCGAGCCACAGCCGATTAAGATGTTCTATGTGACACCGGCATTTCGTTATGAGAAGCCGGAGAGCGGCAGGCTTCGCCAGCATCACCAGTTTGGCGTGGAATTTGTAGGTTCTCCAAATCCTATGGCCGAGGTGGAAATCATGACACTTGTGTCAACTCTGATTAAGCAGATAGGTCTGAAGGATGCAAAGCTTCATATCAACAGCATAGGATGTCCGAAATGTAAGGAGGTTTATAATGATGCCTTGATAGCATACCTCAAAGGTCACGAGGATAAGCTTTGTACAACCTGTAAGGAGCGTATGGTAAAGAATCCGCTTAGGGTTATTGACTGTAAGGAGCCGTCCTGTAAGGAGATTGTGAAGGATGCGCCTAGAACCATCGATTATCTCTGTGAGGAATGTGATGCTCATTTTAAGGAGCTTCAGAGACTTCTTACTGAGCTTGAGGTTCCGTTTGAAATTGATACGGGAATTGTCCGTGGACTTGATTATTATACGAAAACGGTATTTGAATTTGTCAATTCCGAGGGATTTACTTTATGTGGCGGCGGTCGTTATGATAATCTTGTTTATGAGATTGATGGCAAAGAGGCACAGCCTTCCGTTGGTTTTGGTATGGGAATAGAGCGTATCCTTTATTTCCTTGAGAAGGAGAACATAGAGCTTGCACCGAAAAAGCCTGTGGATTTGTATGTAGGAATCATGGGAGATACTGCGAAAGCAAAAGCGTACAAGCTGGTATACGAGCTTCGTATGGCAGGCTATATCGTTGAAACCGACTATATGAACAGAAGCGTAAAGGCGCAGATGAAATATGCCAATAAGCTGGATGCAAGAAATACAATTATCATCGGTGATAATGAGCTTGAGACGAATACAGGACGTATTAAGAATATGGAAACCGGCGAGCAGACAGAGATATCGCTTGATAAGCTGGCAGAATACTTATAAGAATAAAACATATCTGAACATGCTTTGGATATGGTGTGATATAAGCGTAATATCGCAAATTAGGAGGACAAAATAAATGGCAGAGTCAATGCAGGGGCTTCACAGAAGCCACAGATGTACAGAGGTAAACAATACTTTAATAGGACAGACCGTCACCGTTATGGGCTGGGTTGCCAAAAGTAGAAATAAAGGCGGAATTATATTTGTAGACCTTCGGGATAGAAGCGGAATCCTTCAGGTGATATTTGAAGATTCCAAATGCGGAACAGAATGTTTTGAAAAGGCTGCAAAGCTTCGCTCGGAATTTGTCGTAGCCATAGAGGGTACAGTAAACAAACGTGAGGGTGCTGTAAATGAAAATCTTGCTACAGGTGATATTGAGATTGTTGCATCATCCCTTCGTATTCTTTCTGAAGCGGAGACACCGCCGTTTCCGATTGAGGAGAACAGCAAGACGAAGGAAGAGCTTCGACTGAAATACAGATATTTGGATTTGAGACGTCCCGACCTCCAGAGAAATCTTATCATGAAGAGTAAGGTTGCAACACTGGCAAGGCAGTTTATGACTGGCGAGGGCTTCCTTGAGATAGAAACACCGATGTTGACGAAGTCAACACCGGAGGGCGCAAGAGATTATCTTGTACCGAGCCGTGTTCATCCGGGAACTTTCTATGCACTTCCTCAGTCACCACAGTTGTTTAAGCAGCTACTTATGTGCTCAGGATATGACAGGTATTTCCAGATAGCAAGATGCTTCCGTGATGAGGATTTGCGTGCTGACAGACAGCCTGAATTTACCCAGATGGACATGGAGTTGTCCTTTGTAGATGTTGAGGATGTTATTGATGTAAACGAGCGGCTTCTTGCAAAGCTGTTTAAGGAGATTCTGAATATAGATATAACACTTCCGATTAAGCGTATGACATGGGCTGAAGCCATGAACCGTTTTGGCTCTGACAAGCCGGACCTTCGTTTCGGAATGGAGCTTACGGATATCAGTGAGCTTGTTAAGGACTGTGGATTTGGTGTATTTACAGGAGCGTTGGAGAACGGTGGTTCTGTTCGTGGTATCAATGCCAAGGGGCAGGGATCTATGCCTCGTAAGAAGATAGATGCGCTTGTGGAATTCGCAAAGACATATGGTGCAAAGGGACTTGCATATATTGCCATCAATGAGGATGGAACATATAAGTCATCATTTGCAAAGTTTATGACAGAGGAAGAAATGAAGGCAATCTGCGGGGCTCTTGATGGACAGGCTGGAGATTTGCTTCTCTTTGCTGCTGACAAGAACAAGGTGGTATGGGATACGCTTGGTGCGTTAAGATGCCATCTTGCTGAAATGATGGATATCATCGACAAGGATGTATTCGAATTTGTATGGATTACGGAGTTTCCGCTTCTTGAGTGGTCTTGTGAGCAGGGCAGATATACTGCCATGCACCATCCGTTTACCATGCCTATGGAGGAGGATTTGGCGTTTATTGATACCGACCCGGGCAGGGTGCGGGCAAAGGCTTATGATATCGTGCTGAATGGAAATGAAATCGGTGGTGGTTCTGTGAGAATCCACCAGAATGATGTGCAGGAGAAGATGTTTGAGTGTCTCGGCTTTACAAAGGAGCAGGCATATGAGCGTTTCGGTTTCCTTCTGGAAGCCTTCAAGTATGGTGTACCACCTCACGCAGGACTTGCCTATGGTCTGGACCGTCTTGTTATGATTATGGCAAAGCAGGAGTCTATTCGTGATGTGATTGCTTTCCCGAAGGTAAAGGATGCTTCCTGTCTTATGACAAATGCACCTGATGTTGTCGATGATGCACAGCTTGAAGAGCTGGGAATTGAAATCGCAGACATAGATAAAATAGAAGAGTAATATAAAAAACAGCATCGGAATCGTGTAACGGATTTCTGATGCTGTTTTTTATATCATAATGTACGCTAGTCGCCAAGTAATGCGACAAATTCATTTCCGGGAACTGCTTTGGAATAATACCATCCCTGCATATAATGACATCCGAAATCAGTGAGCTGCTTTTTCATTTCTTCCGTTTCTACGCCCTCGGCTACGATGTGCAGCTTCAAGGCATTTAACATGCCGATAGTGTACTCGAGAGTAATTCCGGCTGTGCTGTTTTTGAAGGAATCCCATATCAGATATTTGTCAATCTTGATAATTTTAAACGGCATTTTATTGATATAGGAGATATTGGCATTTCCTGAACCGTAATCATCCAGTGAAAAGGTGATGCCATATTCAACAAGACGCTGTATATTCTGTGTGACTGCCGCAGCAGAATTGACAGTTGCAGTTTCTGTAATCTCCATATTAATCTGACCGGGACGTACACCATGCTTCTCAAGTATGGCTATTGCCCTCTCTGCAAAATTCGGCTGAACCATCTGGACAGGGCTTATGTTTACCTCAATATATTCTATAGAGGTTTCTGACAGATTGAACTCATGTATGAAATGGCATACCTTGTCTAAAATGATTTCGCCCATTTCAATAATAAGTCCATTTTTCTCAGAAATAGGTATAAACTCCTCAGGAGAAATCCAGCCGAGCGCAGGGTCATTCAGTCTGACGAGCGCTTCAGCAGAATTATAGACTCCGTTTGTAACTGAGAAAATCGGCTGATAGTAGACCATTAAATCATCCTTTGCAATAGCAAGTCTGACAGCATGTTCGATAGCTTTATCTCTCTTAATTTTATCAAGGTCTATGTCGCTCGCAAATGTAATACGTCCTTTTCTTGTTTTCTTGGCAATACTCATTGAATAGTCAATGACTTCTATAAGCTCCCGATAGCTTGCTGCATCCTTAGGACACTCTATACAGCATATAGAGGCAGACAGCATGATAGGTACATCATTTTCATCATACCATGGGTGCTGGAAGCGTTCCTTTATTTGTTCTGATACAGTAGCTGTTTCTTCTATGGCTTTATTAATGACAATGCAGAACTGGTCAGAGCCAAGGCGGAATACGGTATTTCCTGCCTTCAGCCTTTCTAAAGAGACACCTATCTGATAAAGAAGGTGGTCGCCGCTCTCCACACCATAGGTCTTATTTACGAATTTGAAATCATCTAAGGCAATAACGATAATGCCAAAGCCTTTTCCTGTTAAATATTTGTTTTGGATATAATCACCCATGAATTTACGGTTGAACAGACCTGTTACGGCATCGGTTACCATACCTGAGTTCTGCTGGTAATGATATAGTGTAAGGCATACGGCAACAATGGTACAGTTTAATATCGGGTAGTAAAAAATAATTTGTGATATACATGCAAAAACACTGCATATGATATTAAATGCTAACGGCATGATACGGAGGAAAAGAAAGTTTACTCTTGCACGTACCAAGGTTACAACACATATGCAAAGCATAACAAAATCCACAATATATAATACAATACCGGCATAAGCTACATGATATGTATCGTTCTCAAAGGTAAATGCCCAGTGAAGGAAAGGATTGAGGACGATGATAATAAAGTCTGCTAAAAGTCCTATCATGTAGACCGCACGCAGAACCCTATGCCGGCTGATATTGATATGTGCAAGTAAAAGCAGGTAATAGGAAAGCGTCATCGGCACTAAGTTGATAGCCAGGGTTTGCATCGTGAGAACAAGATAGAAAGTGTTATACCCAAAATCAGACATATTCCGAGCCATGATGGTAGATGTAATCTCAAGACCTGTGGCAAGAAATACCATTACCAGAAAATATAGGAATATGCGGTGGCTGCGGAGAGGAATTCTTTTTTCACTGAAATACCATATGAAGATAAGGAGCAAAAAAAACATTGCCATAGCATCAAAAGATAAGTTCCAATATGTCATTTGTGTCCCTCCCTTCCTTATAAATGTTAATATTATTATATAAGATGAATAAATTTTTAACAATATTAAAACCTTTGTTAAAGTTAATAAAAAACAAGGCTGGTTTTGTAATTTTTGTTAAACTTGCAAACAGGTTCTATATTCTCTATAATAGTGACGGCTTGTGGACAGCCAAACGGGTTTTGTCCGTGACTTATATTTGGATTTATTGAAGGGAGAAGAAAACACATGGGATATATTTTTGCAATCAAGGTTGCTGTATTTATATTTCCTATTTTGGCATTCATTTTTACATTACCCTATATTTTAACGCAATATCATAAGTATGGGTCTGTCAGTCTATACAGGTCTGTTATTATTTACTCATTTATATTTTATATGATGTGTATTTATTTTCTTGTGATTCTGCCACTACCCGATATTAAGGATGTGGGAAACCAGAGATTTATCAATCTGATGCCATTTGACTTTGTAAGGGATTTTATGAAGGAATCGGTTTTGAAGGTAGGGTATGCCGCACAAAAAAAAGAAGTAGGATTGAATATGCCGGGTTTAGCGGTACTATTGTTTGGACTTGTGCTGTTTGCCTCATATATGATTCAGCCGATTATTATATGGATATCAGGCAGGGCGTTTTACGATAAAATGATGAAGGTTTCCTTTGTCAGTACGGTAAAAAGAAAGAACACCATCACAGACAACTCAGAAGCAAATGCTTCAACGGCTGATGAGAGTGACAGTGTTCTGTCTGAAAATGAGCATCCGGCAAATTTTTCTATGGATGAGGATGCATAATAGTTATTCCGTAAAATCCCTGCTATAGGGGACATCTTGCATTACGACTCAAGTGGTCTTGACAGTGTGATGGCGAGTACATCATCTACAGCAGGATTTTGCATATAGTAGTTTGTTGTTTCTACAGCTCTGTATATATTGTCATCACCGAGCTGGCGTGTTACAACCTTGCGTGTACGCTCTCCTCTGGCAAATGCTTCTAACTGGGAGGCTATGTCGAATGTGTCTGCAAATAATTTCCGGTCCTCAGGATGCATGGTAGCTGCACCATGCATGATAAGCTCGCTATAAACACCTGTAGAAGGGCAGCTCTGTGTAGTGAAATTGTCATATGCCATCATGTAGAAGCTGTTTCTTGTCAGGTTGCTCATTATTACAAGTGGATAGCAGGTAAATACTGCATCAAGTAGCAGCTGTGTTGCGGTAGAAGTTGGCTGTGTTGTCAGAATATCATCCGTTTCCTGTTCCAGTTTTCTATTTTTGCATAACTCACAATACGCTATCTCTGTTATTGGTTTTGAGAAATAAAATCCTTGGATGGTTTTGCAACCGCATGTTCGGAGGAAGCCAAGCTGTTCCTTTGTTTCCACTCCCTCTGCGACTGTTTTTATCTGTAGGCGGTGGGCGAAATTAAATATGCTTTCCAAAACAATCCGTTCTTTTTCA
The DNA here is from genome assembly GCA_964488185.1 of uncultured Coprococcus sp. Lineage (GTDB taxonomy): Bacteria > Bacillota > Clostridia > Lachnospirales > Lachnospiraceae > Coprococcus. The sequence goes on from CAZATW010000035.1 coordinate 6,617, forward strand.
TTTTCACAGTTTCCGCTTAAAAGCGATTTGTCTATTTTAAGAACATTTGCGGGTATGTCTTTGATAAAATTAAGAGAGGACAGACCACTTCCGAAATCATCAATGGCAATGGAAAAACCTTCATCCTTTATTTCGCTTGTAAATTCTATAATTTTGTCCCGGCTTTTTTCTATCGTTGATTCTGTTATTTCAACTTCGATATAATTGTGAGGAATATTATATTTATTTACAATAGAAACAAGGCGGCTTGTAAAGTTCGGTTCGTATGTATGCTGTCTTGAGAAATTTATGGCTATTCTGACAGGATGCATTTTCTCATCAATCTGTTTTTTTAAGAGTTCACATACTTTTTCCAAGACATACCAGTCAAGGCGTGTGACAAGCTTCGTTTCTTCAAGAAGAGGAATAAAGTGTGCCGGAGATACAATTTCTCCATTGTGTTTCCATCTGGCTAATGCTTCGGCACCGTTTACTTTGCTTGTTATTGCATCGTACTTGGGCTGGTAATAGACAATGATATTTCCCTGCCTGATTGCCGTATCCAGCATTTCTTCAATGTTTTCCTTTGTAAATCGTTCTTCCATAGCAAATACCTCTCTTCCATTAATCTTTTGTTAAAGTATAACATATTAGTAGAAATAATAATATACTTTTTGGAGGATATTCTTTTTTCTTTCCAGTCATTTTTTAATAAGGACAGGCATATACATAATAGAAAAATGATACGGGGTGAAGCATCAATGGGAAATGAAAAAACAGGTAACAAATCGGCACTTAGGGTTCACGGAAGGAATACGCTTATACTTGTGTGGCTGCTGACGGCAATGGTTATGTGTGTGGGCTGTACAATATTCAAGGCTTCAGAGGATGGAGACAGTCTTCTATATGATATATGCGATGAATCTATGCTTCCGGATGAATTAATGGCAATCATAGACAGTAAAAAGGAGGAAAAATTCAATCTTGTTTATTCTAACAACACATATACATATATCGTGATGGCAGCAGGAAAGCAGGACAGGGATGATGTGGGTATTGAGATAGAAAAGATGTACAGAGACAAAAATGCCATATACATTGAGAGTATTTTGCGGCAGATAGCCACTCCCGGTGATACGGTAGCCGGTGATGGCATATCTTACCCTTATACAGTCATTCGCATACAAAAAACCGAACTGCCGGTTATGTTTCAGTAAATCAGTCAGGCGTTTTTGTAAGCATAATGGCAGTCTTTCTGAATTAAATTCAATGTATAGGAATATTTGTAATGGCAGAGGAATATAAAAATATAAGAAGGGGCTGAATACAGGGAGACAAGTCAGCAAATAAAAGCAGGGGGAAATGTATGGAGCTAATCAAAAAAGAGATTACAACCACAAATTTAAAAGCGGCAAAATATACACAATTTACCATAGATGATGATTTCAATGTGCCTGATGCAAAATCAGATATCGACAAGATTATAGTAAGCAGCGGAAATGTTTTGTTGGAAAACATTGAAACACTTGATAATAAGGTCAGAATATCAGGCGTTGTAGTATTTAAGATGCTTTATCAGACTGTTGAAGGTCAGGTGGTACTTGAGAACTATGAGGGTGATATTCCGTTTGAAGAGGCTGTCAATGTAGATGGTATTATGGCAGGAGATAAGGTTGATGTAAGCTGTAATCTGGAGGATTTGTATGTTACAATGATAAACTCCAGAAAATTTGAAGTTCGTGGACTGATAGGACTGAAGCTATGGGCATGTGTACAGGTATCAGCCGAGGGCGCAACCGGTATCATGAACGGCTCAGGAATTGAGTGTTTAAGCCAAAAGCTTCCATTTACCAACAATCTTGTCAGTATAAAGGATATTTATAAGGTTCGCGAGGATGTGGAAATTCCGGCAGGAAAGCCAAATATAGGCAGACTGATATGGGAACAGGTAACATTCAACGGAATAGAGACCAGAACGGTAGATGAGGGTGTACATATAAGCGGTAAAATGGAGTTGTTTGCAATCTATAAGCCGGAAGAGGAAATGGTACCTATTCAGTATGTCAGCAGTGTGAAAGATTTTGAAGGGATTATTCCATGTGATGATGTCAGTGAAGATATGATACTGGATGATACGGTTACGGTGGGGAAAGGAACTGTATCTGTAAAGCCTGATGCGGATGGAGAGGATCGAGTCATTTCTGTCGAATATAATCTGAATATGGATATGAAGATTTATGAGGACATGGAGCTTACCGTAATCAGTGATATGTACTCGCCGTCGGCAGAAATAGAAATGGATACAGAGAAGTTTGATTATGAAAATCTGTTGATTAGAAATAATGCAAAAACAAAGCTGACCCACAAGGAGCAGCTTAAGAGCAGCCAGCCGCAGATTTTGCAAATCGTACATATTTCGGGAAATGTTGATATTGATGATGTGAAGCTGCTAGAGGATGCCATAGCAGTTGACGGGGCGGTGAAAGCAACGGTTATGTATGTGTCCTCTGATGACAGCCGTCCTGTGGGGCAGCTTGAAGCCGTTATACCGTTTTCATATAAGGTTGAGTCGACACCGCTTAGCGAGCAGGATTCCGTGCGGATTACACCGTCTCTTGACCAGATATCGGCAAATATGCTGAGCAGTGATGAGGTGGAAATAAAGGCTGTAGTCAATATGAGCATTACAGTGTTTGCAAGAAAATCAGTAAATTTGATTACAGACATCAATCTTGCCCCGATAGATATGGAGCAGAAGGCTGTGATGCCGGGAATAGTAGGCTATGTGGTAAAAGACGGGGACAGTATCTGGTCTATAGCCAAAAAGTATTACTCCAGCCTTGATTCCATACGAAAAATCAATGACCTTGCTACGGATGACATTATGCCGGGTGACAGACTGGTAATTGTGAAGGATTAGGAAAGATATTAATAAGAAGGCGATATACATATAAGAACATTGGCACTCCAGTACAGGGAGTGCCTTTTTATCTATTCCTGCCCTTTCTCTTTAATTGAAAATATGGTATCATTAAAAAACAGATTGTTGATAAATTTTATTAAAACAGATGAACGGAGATTTATAACATTTTAATGTACAAAGGGAGGGAAACAATGCTGGAACAATCATATTATGATAAGGCAGATGAGATTGTGGCACAGTACGGAACACAGGCGAGATTTCTGATTCCAATTATTCAGGATATACAGAGCTGCTACAGATATCTGCCGCCGGAGCTGCTGTCATATGTGGCAAAAAAGCTGAATATAAACGAAGCGAAGGCTTATAGTGTCGCTACGTTTTATGAGAATTTTTCCTTTGATGCAAAAGGAAAATACATATTGCGGGTATGTGACGGAACGGCATGCCATGTTCGTAAGTCAATGGCAATACTCGACCAGATATATAAAGAGACAGGACTTTCAAAGGAGAAGCATACAACGGATGATATGCTGTTTACGCTGGAGACGGTATCCTGCCTTGGTGCCTGTGGTCTCGCACCGGTAATGACGGTAAACGATGTGGTATATCCGTCCATGACACCTGATAAGGTAACGGAACTGATTCAGAAACTGAAAGAGGAGGGCTAACACATGAGGATAGATAGTATGGGAGCTCTAAGGACGGCCAGAGAAGAGGCAGTTTCAAATATGAAGGCAGATACACATCGTATACTTGTATGTGCAGGGACAGGCTGTATAGCGGGCGGTTCAGAGAAAATATATGACAAGCTAAGGAAAATGGCAGAGGAGACAGAAGGGGTAACCGTTGAAATGATGGTGGAGGCAGCAGGCGGACTGCACCCTGAAACAGAGACAGAAAATGAAGCTTTGTTATCCGTAGAAGCAGATGGCATATCCGGATATGAGGAGGAAATGGATGCTGCTGACGGTGAGACGATTATTACTGCCATAAACGGAGATTTCATGGAAGCTGAGTCCGCCGCTTCAGAGGTTAGAGAGGAAGCTGATAAGACCTTAAAGAGAATAAATGTGAAAGGCAAGGTAGGCGTAAAGAAAAGCGGCTGTCATGGATTTTGCGAGATGGGGCCGCTTGTACGGATAGAACCTTATAACTATATCTATATCAAGGTTCAGGAGGAGGATTGCGAAGAGATTTTTAACGAGACAATCCTTCATGGAAGACCTGTGGAGAGGCTTATGTACAAAAAGGATGGTGTGCTTTACAGGCAGCAGGAGGAAATTCCTTTCTATGCCAAACAGACCAGACTTGTACTTAAGAATTGTGGTCATATCAATTCAGAGGATATCAATGAATATCTTGCCGTAGGCGGATATCAGGCACTTGAAAAGGTGCTTACCTCCATGACACCTGATGAGGTTATCAATGTGATAAGCGACTCCAATCTTCGCGGACGTGGAGGCGGAGGCTTCCCTACAGGCTATAAGTGGCGGCAGGTGGCACGACAGGCGGAGAAAATACGTTATGTCGTATGTAACGGTGACGAAGGCGACCCGGGCGCATTTATGGACAGAAGCGTTATGGAGGGTGACCCTCATAAGATGCTGGAGGGTATGATTATAGCGGCGTTTGCAGTGGGTGCACAGGAGGGATATATATATGTTCGTGCAGAATATCCGCTTGCCATAAAGCGTCTTAAGATTGCCATTGCCCAGGCGGAAGAAGCAGGCTTCCTTGGTGACAATATTCTTGGAACGGACTTTAGCTTCAGAATCCGTATTAATCGTGGTGCAGGTGCATTTGTATGCGGTGAGGGCAGTGCGCTGACAGCTTCCATAGAAGGTCAGCGTGGTATGCCTAGGACGAAGCCGCCTAGAACGGTAGAGCAGGGATTATTTGCAAAGCCTACGGTATTGAATAATGTGGAAACATATGCAAATATTTCCATGATACTATTAAACGGTGCCGATTGGTACAAGTCCATAGGACCTGAGAAGAGTCCTGGAACAAAGGCATTTGCATTGACAGGAAGTGTCAAAAATACGGGACTGATTGAGGTTCCTATGGGAACGACACTGCGTGAAATCGTTTATGAAATCGGTGGAGGATTAAAGAATGATGCCGAGCTGAAGGCTGTCCAAATCGGCGGACCGTCGGGTGGCTGTCTGATTACAAGTGACCTTGATGTCAGTCTGGATTTTGACTCACTGAAAAGTCTTGGTGCCATGATTGGTTCGGGTGGTCTTGTTGTCATGGATGAGCATACCTGTATGGTTGAGGTCGCAAGATTCTTTATGAACTTTACCCAGAATGAAAGCTGCGGCAAATGTGTACCGTGTCGTGAGGGTACAAAGCGTATGCTTGAGACATTGGAGAGAATCGTTGCAGGAAACGGTAAGCCGGAGGATTTGGATTTGCTTCAGGAGCTGGGCGAGGCTATAACGGATACCGCTCTCTGCGGACTTGGCAAGAGTGCCGCTCTTCCTGTTCTTAGTACCTTAAAGAATTTCCGTGAGGAGTATCTTGAGCATGTTGTAGAGAAACGATGTAAGACAGGCACCTGTAAGGCTCTTGTCCGCTATAAGATAGATGCCGGGAAATGTAAGGGCTGTTCCAAGTGTGCAAGAAACTGCCCTGTCAATGCGATTTCCGGTGAGATCAAGAAACCATTTGTTATAGATACTACGAAATGTATAAAGTGCGGGGCCTGTATTGATAATTGTGCATTTGGTGCCGTATATACAGAGAACTAAGGAGGGCGTACAGAATGGATTATATAACGATTGATTCAAAGAAAGTGCCTATAGAGGGCGAGAAGAATGTACTGTCCCTTATTCGTAAGGCGGGTATAGAAATTCCCACCTTCTGCTATCATTCGGAGCTGTCCATCTATGGAGCCTGCCGTATGTGCGTAGTGGAGGACGACAGGGGAAAGATATTTGCATCCTGCTCAGAGCAGCCGCGGGCGGGAATGGTGATTTATACAAATACAAAGCGTGTCCAGCGATACAGAAAGCTGATTATAGAGCTGCTGCTTTCTTCTCATTGCAGAGATTGCACCACCTGTCAGAAGAACGGTATGTGTAATTTGCAGTCACTTGCCTACAAGGTAGGTGTTCATGCAGTCCGGTTTTTAAACCATAGAAAAGAAGAACCGATAGATATGAGCTCGCCATCCATCGTAAGAGACCCCAATAAGTGTATTCTCTGCGGTGACTGTGTCCGTACCTGTGACGAGATACAGGGGGTAGGTGTTCTGGATTTTGCCTTTCGTGGCTCTAAAATGAAGGTACAGCCTGCATTTAACAAGCCGATTGGTGAGACGGATTGTGTAGGCTGTGGACAGTGTGCATCTGTATGTCCTACCGCAGCGATATCAATTCGGACAAATGTTACGGATATCTGGGATGCCATTGAGGACCCTGAAATCAGGGTGGTAGCGCAGATTGCCCCTGCTGTCCGGGTTGCGGTAGGTGATGCTTTCGGGATACCAAAGGGAGAAAACAGCTTCGGCAAATTGGTAGCGGCACTTCGTATTATGGGCTTTGATATGGTATTTGACACAAGCTTTGGAGCTGACCTTACCGTTATGGAAGAATCCAAGGAGCTGGTAGAGAGAATCCAAAGCGGAGAGAAGCTTCCGTTATTGACATCCTGCTGTCCGGGCTGGGTGAAATTCTGTGAAAACAGATATCCTGAATTTGTGGATAATCTGTCTACCTGCAGAAGCCCACAAGGCATGTTTTCAGCGGTCATCAAGGATTACTTCGTCGATATGGATGCCAAAGACGGCAAAAGGACAATGGTTGTTTCCATAATGCCTTGTACAGCAAAAAAATCTGAGATATTAAGACCAGACAACTATACGAATGGCAGACAGGATACAGATTTTGTTATAACCACGACGGAGGTTATCCGAATGATAAAGCAGATGGGGCTGCAATTTGCAGAGCTTGAGAATGAGTCGGCAGATGCGCCGTTTTCGGTTTCCTCAGGCGGAGGAAAAATATTCGGTACAACAGGTGGTGTCACCGAGGCTGTCTTAAGAAGACTTGCTGATGATAAAACATACAATACCATTCGGGAGATAAGCTATTCGGGTGTCCGTGGCTTTGAAGGAACAAAGGAAGCCATTGTGATGCTGGGAGACAGGGAAGTGAAAATCGCCGTGGTTCATGGGTTGGCAAATGCCGGAAGACTCCTTGATAAGATAAAGTCAGGTGAGGTTTCATATGATTTTGTTGAGGTTATGGCTTGTCGTCGTGGATGTATCATGGGCGGAGGACAGCCAAGCGGCGGTGCCCGTACAAGAGTAAGCCGTATGGAGGGTATCTACAAAGCAGATACAACTTCCAATGTCCGTTACTCTGATGAGAATCCGGCAGTAAAGCAGCTTTATGATAATTTCCTTGCTGGCAGGGAGCATAGGCTGCTGCATAGGAATATATAATTAGGGAAGTAATAAGATAGAATACGGTTTGTAAGATATAAAGTGACCGATGTATTAACGATTCGAGCGTTAGTGCATCGGTTACTTTTTTGTTGATTAAGTTGTGTTTTAAATTGTTTATTCTGATATACATTTTGACAATGTCCGTTTACTGTTGAATATCGACCGTTTAAAAATAATTTGGTTGTAATTCAAGTTTTAATGATAAAATTCGGCTATGGGATATGATTTCGTATGAAACAGGTTTGTGGCTTCAGAAGGTATATACTTATGATAAAGTCAGCAATAGAATATCTAAGGAAACAACAGTTAAAGGTGATTTATCAGACATTGCAGATATAGATTTAGATGAAATAAATGTCGTTACGGGTACAACAACCTATACGTATAATGCATTAAACCAACTTACGTCAGAGATAACAGAGACAGTTACGATTACATATACTTATGATGATAATGGTAATCTGGTAAAACAGGCAGGCGATAAGACAAAAGAATTTACATATGATGCAGAAAATCATTTAATTACGGCTACTGTTCAAAGTGGTAATAACAAAATTGTTGAGTCGTACACATATGATTATGAAGGGAATAGAACATCTAAAACAGTAGACAAGCTCGATACGACATTTTATGTAAATGATACTTCAAATGACCTTACATATGTACTGGCAGAAGCAGATAAAGATGGAAATCTTATAATATCTTACACGCGAGGGGATGAGCTGATTTGTTCAGATAGAAAGAATGGCAATGTTCTATACTATATTTATGATGGACATGGAAGCACAAGGTTGCTTGTAGATGAAAATGGCAGGATAACGGATGAATATTCCTATGACGCATTCGGAAATCTGCTTCAGAAAGAGGGCACTACGGAAAATGACTTCCTTTATACGGGAGAGCAATACAATGCAAATATAGGTCTTTATTATCTCCGTGCCAGATATATGAACCCGTCTACAGGAACATTCATCAGTATGGATAGTTATTCGGGAAGCATTTATGACCCTGTAACACTTCATAAATACCTATATGCAAATGCAAATCCTGTCATGAATACAGACCCTAGCGGTTTGATGACGGCAAGCCTTGCATCTGCAGGGATAGGTATGACTATATATGCGGAGAACAGCTCTGCACAAGCCCAGCACGATGCCATGTGCTTAAGGATTTTTGATAAATTAAGAAAGGTTTTAATCAATGCCAAGGCATATGAAGCGGTAAACTCAATATGTGCTACAATTATAATAAATGAAGTTTTAAAAGACGGTTTAATCTCAATTGCTGTAACAGCCAGTACATATTCCGCGTTAAAGGAAGAAGTAGACAGTAAGGTTAAGGTAATTGCATATACAAAGGCTGAGGATGACACAAAGGGAGAATATACGGTTTACACCTTAAAAGACCCGGAAGGCAATGTGCGATATGTAGGAAGAACAAAGGATTACAAAAGAAGGATGGCGGCACATGAGGCACCTGGAGGGAAAATGCAAAGATATGGTTTGGTTCGTGGGGATCATTATGATGAATTAACCTATGAAGAGGCAAGAGGACTTGAGCAGACCTTAATGGTTGCGTATCATACGTTAAATGCGTTAAGGGATTCCGGTAATCCGAATGTAAACTTTATTAATGGTGTTTCAAAATCGAATGGGAATAAAGGTGCATATTTTGATAGTGCTGTAGATTATTATAAAAAGTATCCAACCTATTTTGAAAATCAAATTCAAAATGAAATAAGCAATATTGCCGAAGATATGAATCTTTGGTGGGATTAATGAAAGGAGAAAAGCAATGGGAACATGGGGACCGGGAATATACCAGAATGATGTAAGCGATGACGTAAGAGGCTTTTATGTAAGTTATTTAAAAGGCGGTAAAAGTGATGAGGAAGCATATCAAATGGTAATGGAGAAATTTCAAGAGGAGTTGAATGATACAGATGACAGGGATAATGTAATCATAGGCTTGGCATATATCATGTGGAAATATGGAAGATTAAATGATGAAATAAAGCAGCTTTTGGAAGAAGCTCTCTCGCATGAAGAAAACAGGGAGTGGAGAACGGAAAAGGACAGGCGGGAGAGAAAGAAAAAGATAGACAAGATGCTTTCGGATATGAGTAAGGAAGTACCAAGGAAGAAGGTAAGTGTTCATAAGCCGTATAAGGTGGGATGGGAGCCGGGAGAGGTATATTACTTTCAGCTTACAAATAAGTACGGTTATGTACCCGATGAAATGCAGGGATGGTATGCGTTATTTCTTGTAGTTGGAATTAATCAAGAAGACTGGATTGTCAAGGGCATATATGATGAAATAGCAGAGGTTCAATTTTATATGCTGGATTATAAGCCGGATACAATTGAAGATTTATATAAATCGACACCAGTTTGCTTTGGAATAGGTGGAGTTGATGCAATTGGCATTATACACAATAATGTATATAATGTCGATTTGTGTGAAAAGTCGGCACGAACAAGACCAAAGGATTTGACCTTATTGGGAACTATAGATAAAGAACTTATAGGGACAAAGGTAAAAAAGGTATCAAGCCGTGACAGAGGCTTGATATTTTGGAATACCCTGACTGAAAGACATTTAGTCTGGGGATATAAAGACCAGCTTAAATTGATGGCTAAGTATGGGGTTAAGAGAAAGGAGAAAAGCAATGGGAACATGGGGACCGGGAATATACCAGAATGATGTAAGCAAAGATGTAAAGAATAATTATTTGAAAATGCCGGTAGCCATGACAGTTTAGGTCGTCTTACAGATATAATGAATATGGTGAATTATCAGGAAAATCCTATGAAAATGGACAGGTTATAACCTACAGCTAGGATGCAAACGGAAACCTGCTAAAGTGGAAGAAGAAACGGCAGTTACATATACATATGATGTATATAACCGATTAGCAGGTTATATCGGATACCACGAGAAGCTTGTCCCAGACACTTGCAGAAACAGATGAGAATGGAAATCTTATTGCAGCCTATACGAGAGCAGATACATTAATTAGTCAGATACGAGGCGGAGAAACCTCATACTATCTGTATGATGGACATGGAGATGTGCGTGCGTTATCAGATGATAAAGGGAATATAACAGATTCCTATAGATATAATGCATATGGGGAGCTGTTAGAGAAAGAGGGAGATACCGAAAACCATTATCTCTATACAGGTGAATACTATGACGGAGCAAGCAGCCTGTATTATCTAAGGGCAAGGTATATGAATCCTTCCACAGGAACCTTTATCAGTATGGATACCTATGAGGGAAGCATTTATGACCCTGATACGTTACATAAGTATTTGTATGCGAATGGCAATCCGGTGACGTATAGTGACCCTAGTGGAAACTTTTCATGTGTAGCGCAAGCAGCCGCTATGGCAATCAATGATGTTATAACATCGGCATACAACCTAAATTTGATAGGGTTGATATCGGGAGCTAGTAATATGGCTATTAGTGCAGTTCTTGGAAAAGAAGGCACAGACTTAGTAAAAAGCTTTTATGATGGCTATCTAAGCGGTATTGTATTTGCAGGGCTCACATATTTTGCAGCCATAATTAAAGCATATATGTATGTTAAGGCTTTTGGTATAGCGTTCACCGGAGCATTTAATATGGCAATGGCTGATGTAACCTTTGGCATGTCATTGATAAATGTTGTAGCAAGTTCGGTAATGTTTATAGGCTCAATAATGAAACATAACGACAAGGAAACACTTGTCTATGGGGCGATACTTATTGTATCGTTGTTTGGTGCTGCTGCAGCATATGATGCAAAATGTAGTATAACGGTTGCGGGAGACAAAGGTACTGCGACGATTGAGTTTGATGGTAGCGGGGATGTATCTAATAAGCAAACAATATTAGACGGATTAAAAAATGCAGAAGTGGAATATAAATTAAATCCAAATACAGGAGAAATGGAACCTTACATGAAACAGTATAAGCTGAATGATGATTATAAGATTTTGTTGAGAAGGGATTATGGAGATTTCAATCACAATGACCCGTTAGGAGACCACTGGAACCTTGAAGTACAAACTACAAAGGGACGTACAGTGTATGATTTACATATTTATATGGATAGTGAAGGAAATATATTGCCAATAACAGATGATAATATTTATATACCATCAAGAAGTCCGTTTAACAATAAATAGTAGAGGTGACATATGATAATTAATTTAAATGCTGATTTTGTTTCGGCTGAATTTGTAAAATTAAATGCCCGAGGTAAAAATCCAGAAAAAATTGATATTGTTGAAATTTCTTTTAACAAAGAAGCATTAATTGGTTTTGCAAAAAATTTGTTATGGATGTATGAAGATATTGATAAAAATAAAAGGTTTTATGTTTGTACGGATCCATTAGGAGGGGTGCCATCTGGTAATCAAATTGTAGGTTTTTATTTGACATCAAGTAGTCCGACTTTAATTTTGGATGTAAATTCTTTAGATTGTGAAAAGACAATAAAATATGATGATAGAAATACTATTCATCCGAAGTCAAAAATAAAAAAATTGATTGAGATATTACCTCCTGTGGATGATGGTCTTATGGAAGAGTACGAGATAGGATTTAGAAATCTTTTGAAAATGACATTATATAATAAAAATCATATGGATATAACAAAAGATTTTTACGAAGTTTTTTTCCAAATTAACTATGAAGGACTAAAAAATTTAGCACTTATGTTGATGAAATTAGCTGATAGTTATAAGGAAGAAGAGGAATATATTTTGGCACAAGTGGGGGAATACAATGAAATATGCAATTCGGGAATTATTTTAACATGTGATAGTTTACCTGTGAAATTAAAATTTGGTAATCTTGGTTGTGTATATGATTATGAACCTGATTTTGGGCAATGAAATTGTTATATAAGTTGAATAATGTTTAAAAAATAAATATTTTATCTCATATTGGAATGTGATATCTAAGAAGCCGCTATAGGAACCTTTATCAGTATGGATACCTATGAGGGAAGCATTTATGACCCTGATACGTTACATAAGTATTTGTATGCGAATGGCAATCCGGTGACGTATAGTGACCCTAGTGGAAACTTTTCATGTGTAGCGCAAGCAGCCGCTATGGCAATCAATGATGTTATAACATCGGCATACAACCTAAATTTGATAGGGTTGATATCGGGAGCTAGTAATATGGCTATTAGTGCAGTTCTTGGAAAAGAAGGCACAGACTTAGTAAAAAGCTTTTATGATGGCTATCTAAGCGGTATTGTATTTGCAGGGCTCACATATTTTGCAGCCATAATTAAAGCATATATGTATGTTAAGGCTTTTGGTATAGCGTTCACCGGAGCATTTAATATGGCAATGGCTGATGTAACCTTTGGCATGTCATTGATAAATGTTGTAGCAAGTTCGGTAATGTTTATAGGCTCAATAATGAAACATAACGACAAGGAAACACTTGTCTATGGGGCGATACTTATTGTATCGTTGTTTGGTGCTGCTGCAGCATATGATGCAAAATGTAGTATAACGGTTGCGGGAGACAAAGGTACTGCGACGATTGAGTTTGATGGTAGCGGGGGTGATGCATATGCTGTTGGAGATGCTACTTTTATGGATTCTGATGATAGTTTTTAAATTATATTCAAAATAGAACAGATGTTGATGCCAATGGATATTATGATGTTATCGCGCATGGAACATCTAATGGAATACAAATTACTCATAACGGACAACATATGATAGTTGATCACAGAATTGCGGCACGATTAATTCAGGGGGCAGATGGATATAATGGTCAGGGAATTAGATTGTTATCTTGTAATACAGGTGCCTTAGAAAATGGATTTGCACAAAATTTAGCCAATCAATTAAATGTAGAGGTTTACGCACCAACAAATTATTTATGGGTAACGAAAAATGGAAATTATTTTGTGGCAGGGATGACGAACCAAGGAGGACCCAATATGAGCGATCAGGGCATATTTAGAGTATTTATACCAGGAGGAAACTAATAAAATGAAATGTGAGAAGTGTAATGCAATTATGGTACATGTTTGTGAGAATTCAGTACAAGGATGGTCATGCCCAATTTGTGGATGGAGTACACTAACAACATATATTGATAAAATATATCAAGATATAACGGAATATAGGATATATATAAAAAGTGTTACAAATATTAGCAAGGATAAGATTAAAGTGATTTCTAGAATTGCGGGAGTTAATTTTATTACTGCTAAACAAATGCTTGAAAAGGGAGATATTTGCATATTAAAAGCAAAAGCTATAGAAATCAAAAAAGCAATAAATGAATTGAAGTTTGCAAATATTTTATTTGAAGTGATTCCTGAGTTTAATTATTAGTAATAATATTATTAATGTTTCCTCATGTTATCTTGAATATGGAAAAAGAGGATGTCATCAATTTATTTCTAAAGAAATAATTAAATTTAAAAATGTTGAAATAATAGGTGATTAAGATGGATAAAAAACTTATTTAAAATATTTAGATGATAGAGATGATTTAATTAAGTTGATTGTTCAAGATGCAGATAGTGTTAAATACATTTTATACGGGATAAGTAAAAATAATAAGAAAGATTATGAGGATGTAGACATTGAAATGAAAAAGGATATCTCATTCTATTTTCTCTAAGTAAGTTTATGATTTAATATTATTGCTATGTTTAACATAATTTATTTCCCACCACTGATATTAAGATTACAATAATCAAGTTGGTGGGAGATAAAAATCTTACTTAGCTAAGAAATGGATTATTTAGGATAAGAACACATAGCGTCACAGTTTTCGTCTTAATAAATATGGTATTTACCTGTGTAATGGGCGGAAGCTTGTAACACTGGCGAGATTTTATGTGCTGTCGGCTTCGGAATGGTGCTGGGCATATGGAAGATATTTGAGCATTGATGTGTATGGGAGATGGGTATAGACCAAATGGACAATTTGCATCTAATGCTGAAATGGGATTATCATTACCAAAACCTAGTGCAAGCAATGGAATGCATGGTAATTCATTGAATAATGCAAATATTAATTACGGTTATGTTTTAATGGATAAAGATACTGGAGAGATATTAAAATTTGGAGAGACATTATATCCAGATATACGATATTTTCAAAGTTTTTTAGACAGTAATAATGCTTTTTTATATACATTTTTTTGATAATGAATTTTAGTACTCCCGATATATGCTCCTGATGGTGCGGAAGCAAGGAATCTTATGGGAAAGAACATTTCTGACCGCGCGAAATTGCAGATATCCGCACCGAAAAAAACACTGGGCGGATATCTGCAATTTGCGGAGAATCAGGAAAGTTCGGATTGAATCTTTAACTCAATACTGTACCGTCAGCCAAGGTGATCGTGAAACCATTGAAATTGATCGTCCCGTTGTTGGTAAGCGAGGTAATGGTGCAGTCTTCGGTAAGCGTCCATGTACTACCGGATTCAATTGTCACAACAGCATTATCCGATACGGCGGTGCCATTCTGTGCATTTTCCACGATATTGATGGTTCCGGTAAAACTGCTTTTGCCAGAAAGAGTTATATTCAGGGTGGAAATGGTATCTACAACAATATCGCCTTCAAGGGTTTGCCCATCGACCGTGAATACTACCTGCGCTCCGTTCTTTCCGGCTGTTCCCCATCCATGATTAGCACTGTTCCCACAGATGTTCATCAGATAACCAGACTCATCCTTGTTTGTAATTTCCACATCGGACAGGTAAATCGAGCAGGCAGTATTGGTTATATAGAACATGTCGCCGTTATTGGATAGCAAACTGCCGCCTGTCATGGAAAACGAGGAGGTTCCTACATTGGCATCGCCGGACATAGATTGATAAATCATGACATTATGGACATTTTCGTCCGAACTGGTTCCCTTATCATCACTCATATTACCGGATACATCGCAGTTTTCCAGCGTGATGGAGTTTTCACCCTCAATGACAAGAGCTTCTGAATAGTTTGCAGTCAGCGCTGCGTTCTTTACTGTTATGGTTGCTGTGGAATAGACAGAGGGGGAGTTATATCCGTTGGAGGTATATGTTCCACCGTCCACATTGACAGTTCCGCCGCCACGGTCAGAACGGATGGCCGCTGCAGAAGAACCGGAAGTTTCCACCGTTAGATTGCTGGCATTGGTGGTTCCGCCACCGGTTGTCTGGATACCGCCCGAGTTATCTGCGGTTGTAGTAATGGTAGAGTCCGAAATATTTACGATCGTTCCGGTACCATAGCTGAAAACTCCGTTTCCGTTTTGCGCAGAGGAAGTAACATTCGCATCCGTAATGGTGACATTGGCCCCATCCGTGGCCAGCAACGCAGCGTTCATACCGTAAAAATCACCATCCTCCGTGTTGGAGCTGGAGCCCGCTGATTTTTCCACGGTAATCCCATTCAAAGTAACTGTAGCGCCGTCAACGCGGAGTGCATTCTCATCGTCTCCTGTGGAAGAATAGTTTGTATCGGAGTATTCGCCGTCCGTATCAATGGTGTTGGCTGAGGTGCCCTGCGTTACTTCCCCAGAACCGCCGAATCCGCTGTTCTCGCCATTTCCACCATTTTCGCCGTTTCCTCCAGCGGATAAAACCGTTACCGTGGAAACTACATTATTACTGTCCACCTGAATGCTCAAAACCGCTCTCACAACGATATCGTCCACGGACCCCTCCGAACTACCCTCGCTGTCAGAAGCTGCTTCCAGCAGAATCGTCGCCCCGCTAATATCTACAATCGCCGTCTCGCCGTTTGCGGTGAATCCATCGGAAGTTCCCATTTCGCCGCCCTGCTGTCCTTTCGGCATATCCGGCACAGTCACCCCATTGCCAGAGTCGGAAGCTGCGTCGCCTGCTTCACCGTCAGGCAGTTCAGGCGGTGTTTCACCGCTTTCTGCGTTCCCATCATCCTCCGGTTTATCCGGTGGGGTTTCTCCCTTGGCAATGCCGGTATTCGATGATTCGGATTCGGCATCTGCCGGCATCTGCGCAGAACCTCCGCCGCCCATGCTATCCGATACCTCGCCGAGCTGAACAGCAACCAATGTGCCGTCAACCGCAACGACTTTCCCTGTCAGAGTCTGATTGGAATAGTCGGTTCCTGACTGAGCGGTTTCCGACTGGGCGGTTTCCGACTGAGCAGTTTCCGACTGAGCAGTGCCAGAGCACGCCGTTAATGAGCAGATGAGCAATGATCCAATACATAAAAATGAAACAACTCTTTTCACGATTAAAGACCTCCTATACAATAAATTCTGAAATATAGTATATTCTCCAGAGCTTAATTATGGTTAAAAAAACCTTATACCGCTGATTGTTTCTGTGTGAAATTCAACGCTTGACCATTCTTTTAGTTTCAAGACTCGCTGAAGCAAGAACCAGCACACGTTTCGGTTTTCCGTAATTGACAATTAAATCTGGAAGTGATTATAGTAGTGTATTCTCCAATTGTGTATTTTACAAGTATATTGTGTGTTCTAACGGTGAATCATTCAGCTGCTGATTTTCATCCGGCTTTCATCAGCCGACGCATACAGTCAAAACCGGATGCATTTCAGATGAGCGTTTCATGGAACTGTCAGCGGACTATGAAGCCGAGCAGCGGGAACTAAAAGAGAGAACTGCGGCTATTCGGACAGAGCTTTCAAAGGCACAGGAAGCCACGGTAAACGCTGAAAAGTTTATGAATGTTGTCCTCAAGCATACCAGCTTTAAAGAACTCACCCCACCCTGTTACGGGAGTTTGTGGAAAAAATCGGTATCCATAAAACGGAACCGCTAGACCTATCCGACACAAAAGCTAAATGCCGGATAGAAACGGCAAAATTTTTTACACATCTATTACTTCTTTACTACACATCAGCAAAAGCTTATGAGATGTAATAAACTTTTGATATTTATATTGCAGTTAAAAAATTGTTGATTAGTCTAATGCTGATGCTTAATCAATCCGAAAGCCTTTGACAATTCCATAATTACAACAGGGACAAAAATCATTCCCAAACCCAACAGATACAGTTCCGACGGAAGGATAACCAGACTGAATGCAATTCTTATAGGTGTGAACAGTACTAAAGCCACCATTAGGGAGGAAATCAGGCAGGAGCGGTTCAGACTATGATTCCCAAACGGACCGATTTTAAACAAAGAGCGTTCAGAGCGCATGTTAAAGGCTTGAACGATTTGGGACATTGATAATACTAAAAAGGCTAGGGTCTGCCCACCTGAAATAGTACCTGTAACAGCTTCTCCAACTCCATAGGCAATCAAAGATAAAATTCCAAACATAAGTCCCTGCAGAATAATTCTGACGCCAAAGCCATGGGCAAATATGCTTTCGTCTTTCGGTTTTGGCTTTTGGTTCATTACACCATTTTCTACAGGCTCCCTGCCAAGCGAAATAGCCGGAAGACTGTCGGTAACAAGGTTAATCCAAAGAAGCTGCATGGATAAGAACGGTGATTTATGCCATAGCAGCATAGAGGTAAATACGGTAACAACCTCTCCAATATTGGTTCCCAGCAAGAAGCCTACAACCTTTTTAATATTGGCATAAATACCTCTGCCTTCACAAACGGCATCAACAATGGTTGCAAAATTATCGTCTGTAAGTGTCATATCAGCGGCACCTTTTGCAACATCGGTTCCTGTAATACCCATTGCACAGCCGATATCGGCGGCTTTTAGGGCAGGCGCATCATTGACACCATCTCCTGTCATGGATACCACATGACCTTTGCGCTGCCATGCCTTAACAATACGGATTTTATTTTCAGGGGAGACACGTGCATAAACGGCAATATGTTCTACCTGATTGTCAAGTTCCCCATCCGTCATGGCATCCAGTTCTTTTCCTGTTATAGCAAGGTCGTCTTCTGTAAGGATTCCCAATTCCTTTGCAATGGCGGATGCGGTTACAACGTGGTCACCTGTAATCATAACAGGTTTAATCCCCGCTTTGCGGCAAATGGCAACGGCATCCTTTGCCTCTTTTCTCGGAGGGTCAATCATTCCTACTAAGCCCATAAAGGTAAGTCCGTTTTCCAGGTTTTCTGAAGTAAGATTATTAGGGATGGAATCGATTTCTTTATAAGCGATTGCGAGAACGCGTAACGCATCCGTACTCATCTCTTCAGCAATCTTAAGTGCATGTTTCATATTTCCGGAAACACAACGAGAGGCAATGACATCAACAGCACCCTTTACGATTACAATATTTCGGTTATTCATTCGATTGATTGTACTCATTAATTTTCTGTTGGAATCAAACGGCAGCTCCGCAAGACGCGGATATTCCTGTGTGAGAATATCCTTTGGCATACCGTTTCGATGGGCTGCCAGAATAATGGCAGTTTCAGTAGGGTCGCCGATGTGCTGTTCTTCTGTTCCATAAAAGGTAACGGAACCATCACAACAGAGTGCTCCGTAGAAAAGCAGCTCTTTTATTTCTTCAGAATTTTCCGTGGTTATATTTTCCGGTTCTTTGGAACCATTACGATAGGCTTTGATTAAGGTCATACGGTTTTGTGTCAGTGTTCCTGTTTTGTCCGAGCATATGACGGAAGCGCTGCCTAATGTTTCGACAGCAGGCAGGCGGCGTATCAGTGCGTTTTTCTTTACCATACGTTGTACACCTATGGACAGAACAATGGTAACGATAACCGGAAGTCCCTCCGGTATAGCGGAAACGGCAAGAGATACTGATGTCATAAAAAGCTCCATAACCGGAAGACCGTTAAAAATCCCGATAACAAAAATTACAGCGCAGATTGCAAGAGCCATAATACCCAGATATTTACCGAGCTGTGCAAGCTTTTGCTGTAACGGGGTCTGTTCTTCTTTCTCATCATCCAAAAGATTGGCGATTTTACCCATTTCAGTATCCATACCTGTAGCGGTTACAATAGCAACAGCCGTTCCATATGTTATGCTGCATCCGGAGAAAACCATGTTGCTTCGGTCACCGAGAGGTGCATCCTCCGGTACGTGTTGATCTGCATCTTTCTCAGATGCGACAGATTCCCCTGTCAGGGCAGATTCTTCACTTTTCAGTCGGACACTGTGCAAAAGTCTTGCATCGGCAGGGATAAAGTCTCCTGCCTCCAGCCGGATAATGTCACCGGGAACCAGATTTGATGAATCAATCACTTGTTCTAATCCGTTGCGGATAACTCTTGAGTGAGGAGCAGACATATTCTTAAGAGCATCTAAGGCCTTTTCTGCCTTGCTTTCTTGCAGTACACCCATGATAGCATTTAACACGACTATCAGTAAAATAAGCAGCGGTTCAAAAAAGCCTGAGGGTTCGCCCTCTATACATGCGATGACGAATGAAACAATAGCAGCGGCAATTAAAATCAGTATCATGGCATCCTTAAATTGTTCTAAAAACCGTTGTAGATTGGATTTCTTTTTCTTTTCCTTTAATTTGTTTGGACCATATTTTGCAATACGGCTTACTGCTTCTTCCTCTGAAAGGCCGTTTTCTATATCTGATGATAAATGTTTGATTACATCGTTTTTGCTATTACTGTAAAATTTCAAATATAGCACCTCCTCATTTTGATAATATTAAAAACATTTTGTATTATTCTGTATAGCATTCCGGAAAGCTCGTTCCTCGTAAAATATTCCGTTATTACTAAGTGTTTAAATTATACCATAATATATAATTAAATTGTAAATGTATGGGAAAGAATTGCAGTTGCTAAAAAGCAAAAAATGAATAATGAATAAGGTGAAAATATAATTTGTTGTAGGGCTTGAGAAATCAGATTAAAAAAAGTCAAGTAGATTATTTTTTTCAGGAAGCAGTTTTCTGAATAGTGGTACAATCTGTGCGGCAATAATTGCTTTTACAAGGTCAAGCGGAATAAACGCTACAAAACCTGCAAGAAAAGCTGTCTTCCATGTAAGGTTTCCATTGAATTTCCACCAAAGCATACCGATTATATCAATAATAACCACACCTGCAACAGCAAGGATCGTGTATTTTATTCGGTTATATTTCTTTCCATTAAATAATCCGATTACGATAGCGGCAATAATAAATGAAAATGTATATCCGCCAAATACACCGAAGAGATATCCAAGACCGGCACCGCCTCCGATAAATACCGGAACACCGATAGCGCCAAGTATCATCCAGAGCGCAATGATAATAACGGAATCTCGCAGTTTAAAAACAAGGGCAATAAGGATTATCATAAAGTTAAGTAATGTGATATGAGCTGCGTTTGGCAAAGGGGTTGGTATACTTATGTATGCCGATACGCAAAGTAAAGCTGTAAACATTGCCATCATTACAAGCTCTACTGTTGAAAAAGTTTTTTTCATAATAAATTTCCTCCAAATTAAGTAAAGTGTCGATGCTCATAATATATCTGCAAATGTAAAAGATTTGTATGATTCAATTAGTTTAAATATTTTTACAAAGAGATGCAGATAACAGGGCTGTTGTTATCTGCATAATGAGCAACACAGTGATTTGGTTACAAAACACAAAAATGTTAACCAAACTCTGCCTGACTTGGTTAACATTATACATAATAACATATACATTGTCAACACAAATGTTAACTTGAATTTAAAAGATAGGTTAACATTTGCTTTATATTATTCATTTTTGAATGCGCTGATTGACCATGATTTTTTCATTGGATATAATGGTTACATATATTTACATTTGAGAAGAATAGGGATTATAGTGTAAACAGTAGGAATAGTGTGATTTTTATTAATAGTAAGGGGGAAATGTTATGCTGAGAATTGGAATAACGGAGCTGGATATTGTATGGGAGAATAAAGAGGAAACAAAGAAGCGCTGCATTGAAATTATGGAGGAAGCTAAGGAAAAGGGAGTAGAACTGCTGGTATTCCCTGAAATGACACTTGTGGGTTTTACCATGAATCCGGCAGCTTATGCAGAGGCTTATAAGGAAGGGAAAATTCCGGACAGCATTTCCTTCTTTATGAAAAACAGCAGAAAGTATAATATGGCTATAGCATTTGGATATATTGAAGCTTCTATGGCAGACAAAAGTCCGGTCTTTGACGACAGTAAGGAGAAGATTTATGAAAATAAGCTGGCGCTTGTAAAGGGGGATAATCTGGTGCTTGACTATGCGAAGATACATCCGTTTTCATATAGTGGTGAGGATAAGATTTATCATGCCGGAAATACATTGTGTCAGGCGAAAGTAAAGGATATTGTTATAGGCGGCTACATATGTTATGATTTGCGTTTTCCCGAGATTTTCACAGCTGTAAGGGAGCGGTATAATACGATTCTTGTCATTGCAAGCTGGCCGGAAGAGCGGGTCGCTCAGTGGGAAGCATTGCTTAAGGCACGGGCTATAGAAAATCAGGCATATGTAATCGGTGTAAACAGAGTGGGGCATGATAAAGGAAATCATTATGTGCCAAGCTCACATATATTTGATTGCTACGGAAATGAACTGGCAGAGCGTATAAGTGACGATTTGCTGATAGGAGACATTAGCAGTACGCTTGTCAATCATGCCAGAGAGCACTTTCCTCAGGGAAATGACAGGCGGTGCGAGCTTTATAAAAGCTTGATGTCATAAGGATATGTTGAATGAGTAATGGCTGATTGAGGTGAAATCAGTCTGTATCCCATATATAAAATATAACATCAAAATCTATATTTCATTACATCAATTAATTCTCGTAATATTTATTATTATATCTTTATAAGATTTTCTATCGTTCAAGAGAAAATCATAAAAGCATTAAATGATGTAAAACTTGCAAATCGTATTTGTTGTCTGCGCTGGACATGGTGAAAACATACGTTTAATATCGGTGAGTTCTATAAAAACTTGTAAATTTCCGGTTTATGGAGTAAAATAAAAATAATTGATTAAGGAGGAAACTTTTATGAGTAAGGACGATTGCATTTTTTGTAAAATTGCAAATGGTGAAATTCCATCAGCAACAGTTTATGAAGACAGCACTTGTAGAGTTATTCTTGATGTAAATCCTGCAAATAAAGGTCATGCTTTGGTTATTCCAAAAGAACATTATGATAATATATACAGCATGGATGCGGATACCGCTTCAAAGATATTTACTATTGCGACAGAGGTTGCAAAAGCTCAGAAGGCTGAGTTAAATCCGGATGGACTTAATATTGTGCAGAATAATGGTGAGGCTGCCGGACAAACGGTATTCCATTTTCATATGCATGTAATTCCAAGATATATCAAGGATAATGTAAATATCAAATGGTTGCCTGAGAAGCCTGAAGCAGAGGAACTTGAAGCTTTATCAAAGGCGTTACGTAAGAGAATATAAGTGATGCAGCAGGACGGGAGAATTTCTTGTCCTGTTTTTTATTTGTAAGGGAGGCTTTTTGCGAGGCTTTGCAATGTAGGAATGTGTGAGAGGATACAAATGTATGATGATATAAAACAGGACAACTATGGGATTTTAAATGGAAATCATTTGAAGATAATGGCATGTTTGTTCATGTTATGTGACCATATCGGATATATATTACTGAATGACAATCTGATAGCAAGAAGTATAGGCAGAATGGCTTTTCCGATATTTGCGTTTTTGCTTGTAGAGGGAATAAAGCATACCTCTGATGTGAAAAAGTACATTTTAAGATTGCTTTTATTTGCGGTAGTATCTGAAGTGCCATATGATTTGGCGGTATTTGGAAAGGCAATTTATATACAGCACCAAAATATATTTTTTACATTGGTGCTTGGTTTATTTGTTATATACTGCTTTGAAGATAAAGGAGAATTAAATAAATGGTCATTGGAGATTTTGGCTGCTTCCCTTGTGACAGCATTTATATGTGGATTTGACTATAACGTGGCAGGTATACTAATTATATTCTCATTTTATAAGCTGTCACCGCATAATGCAGGAGGAAATATACAAGAGAGAATCAAGGTAAATGTGAAACTGACATTGGTTACAATTCTTATAGATGTACTGTTGATTGGTACAAGGCAGTTATTTTCGCTATTTGCTCTTGTACCAATCAATTTGTATAACGGAAAAAGGGGAAAGAATCAACTTAAATATGTATTTTACTTGTTTTATCCTCTTCATTTAATGATATTGTGGTGGATAAAGATGTATGTGGGATAGAGGAAAGGGTTCTAATTGTATATTTTGGTGTATTACGCAGAAAAAATTATAAATGGAGAATTCGCAATAATCTTACAATGTAAATGCGTATGAGGTGATGTAAAATACGTATTTAATTTGTCTTAAAGTATTTATTCCATAGTTTGTTATCATTGAAAAGGTATAAGAGGATGTTTTCTAACATCGTTTGGATATTGGGATAACATCCTCTATTGCATTTACCTGTTTGGATAATTCGTTTTTATATCAGATGGGAGATGACTCCCGCCTCTATAGGCGGCGAGTAACAAATTT
>CAZATW010000036.1:0-30283 GCA_964488185.1 uncultured Coprococcus sp.
TCAGCTAACGCTGACACGAATCCCGCGCCAAGACTCGCGAGCGAGTCTTGAATGGTGATTATATGGATTTTCTTGTAGAAGTAAAAAATGTAACAAAAACATATAAGAAAGCTTCCGTGTTGGATGGGATAAGCTTGAACCTGACAGCGGGAGAGGTTCTTGGATTAGTAGGAGAAAATGGCGCAGGCAAAACGACGCTTATACGGTTGATTACAGGTATGACAAAGCCTGATTCAGGAGAAGTAAAGCTTATGGGAGATACGCCGATGCATACGGCTGTCCATGCAGGCTCTCTTGTTGAAGGACCATGTGTTTATGGATATATGACTGCGTACGACAATTTGAGATATTATGGCAGCTTGTTTGACTGCTATGATACGGACAGATTTGTGGAACTGCTGAATATGGTAGGACTTTGGGATGATAGAACCAAAAAAGTCCGTCATTTTTCTACCGGAATGAAACAGCGGCTTGGTATTGCAATAGCACTGCTTGGCGATATACGTGTGTTGCTTCTTGATGAACCTTATAATGGACTGGATGCTGACGGAGTGGCAGAGCTTGAGAGATTAATACATGAAATAGCCGTTAATGAAAATATAGGAGTCATTATTACAAGCCACATTATCAGTGAACTGCTTAAGGTATGTGACAGATATGTGTTGATGAAGGCGGGGAAAGCTATAAATCAGTTTACCCATGAAGAAATATATCAGCATGCTGCTGATGATGAAGAAGCAGAAATTTATATCATAAACAGATTGGGAGGTGCGGACTAATGAAAAAATTTATTAGGGCATCAAACATTAAGCTGTTAAAAAGCAGCGCTGTTAAAATAGGCTGTATTGTACTTTTTGCAATTGCCGTTTTGGGTAATTTTATTTTCCGTGGGGTATTAAATATACTGACCGGAGATATAATGGAAAAGGCGGGAGGCTATGATACAGACCTTGCCGCATTTGATGAAATAAATATGCTTGATGCAGGAGCAATAGCATTGTCACTTATGCAGGTTCTTTCATTAGTGATTGCTATCGTATTGACAGTTCATATTGCAAATGAAAAAAGAAATGGGGTATATTCTCTTATTGTTGCCAGAGGCTACAGAAAAATACATATATATGCAGATAAGCTTTATGAAACGACAATTATGTGTTTGATAATGTATTTGTCATATACGACAGGTGCAGTCGTTTCAGGAGCATTTTTCTGGCATGGAGATATAACCGGTGAGATGATTATGGGATTTGTCAGGATGTTTATAGCCATAGCATTGGGATATATAGCTGTAGGTTATATTTTTACTGCTATTGCCATAAATATAAAAAGCGGGGGTGTAGCAATAGCGATAAACATTGCTATTGTAGTTGTTTTATCGGCACTTGTTACGGCGGCTGATAAGAGTATATGGGAGGATGAAATTGTATTGCGCAGCTGGTGGTTATTTTCAGCTATAGAGCAATATGCATATCTTGAAATTACATTCAAAGAAATTATTATATTACTTGCAAATGTTCTTATATATGGTTTCGGTTCAGCATTTGCAGGGGGAAAGATATATGCAGCATCTGAAATGAAATAATTACCACGATTCCTTCCGGAAGGAGTGGGTTTGCGTTGACAAAACGGGTTCTTGCGTTTATGATAATACAGACATTTGTCGTTGACAGATGGTTTGTGAATAAATAAAGTGTGGTAAAGGAGTTTTAGAAATGGGGAAATACACGAAGGAAGACATCTTGAGAATGGTAAAGGAAGATGATGTAGAGTTTATCAGGCTTCAGTTTACAGATATTTTTGGTGATCTTAAGAATGTAGCAATTACAGCAAGCCAGGCAGAGAAGGCACTTGATAATAAGATAATGTTTGACGGCTCTTCAGTAGAAGGCTTTGCACGTATTGAGGAGTCGGATATGTGTCTGCATCCTGATTATGACACATATGAGACATTTCCGTGGAGACCACAGCATGGCAAGGTGGCAAGACTGATATGTGATGTATATAAGCCTGATGGTACACCTTTTGAGGGAGACCCAAGATATGTACTTAAAAAAGCACTTGCCGAAGCGAAGGAAATGGGATATACCATGAATGTCGGACCAGAGTGTGAATTCTTCCTGTTTCAGACAGACGAGAATGGACTTCCGACTACAAATACATTTGAGCGAGCAAGCTATTTTGATTTAGGACCTCTTGATTTTGGCGAGAATGCAAGAAGAGATATGGTACTTACACTTGAAGATATGGGTTTTGAGATTGAGGCTTCACATCATGAGGTGGCTCCGGCGCAGCATGAGATAGATTTCAAATATGGAGAGGCACTTAAGACGGCAGATAATATTGAAACATTTAAGCTGGTTGTTAAGACGATAGCAAAGAGACATGGACTGTGCGCTACGTTTATGCCAAAGCCAAAGTATGGTGTATGTGGTTCAGGTATGCATATGAATATGTCACTTTCAAAGGACGGAAAAAATATTTTTGCAGACAAGAATGATTCGCTTGGCTTAAGCCAGGAGGCATATTGGTTTATAGCAGGAATTATGGAACATATGAAGGAGATGACTGCTATAACAAATCCACTTGTAAATTCTTACAAGAGGCTTGTTCCGGGATATGAAGCTCCTATATATATTGCTTGGTCTGCAAAAAACAGAAGTCCGCTTATCAGAATTCCTAGTGCAAGAGGTGAAGGTACAAGAGTCGAGCTGAGATGTCCTGACCCAACGGCAAATCCATACCTTGCTATGGCAGTATGTCTTAAAGCCGGTCTTGACGGAATCAAGAGACAGCTTCCTGTTCCACCTAGTGTAGATACAAATATTTTTGAACTGACAAAGTCAGAAAAGAAGGCAAGACATATACACAGTCTTCCTGCAAATCTTAGAGAAGCTACACTTGCAATGATGGAAAGCGATTTTATGAGAGATGCAGTCGGCGAGCATATCTTTGAAAGATATACCAAGGCGAAGATGGCTGAGTGGAATGATTATACAAAACAGGTAACAGACTGGGAGATTTCACAGTATTTGTATAAGTTTTAGGTTGTAAATAGAATAGTTGAGAGGACATTAGAGTGGTTAATGTAATAGTTCTGTTTCCTAAGATAGAAGAAGCTAAAAGTATAAAGAACCTTCTCATACGAAATGGAATCAATGTAACAAAGGTATGTACTACTGGGGCACAGGCTGCGCAGGTTGCGGATGCCTATGATGATGGTGTAATAATCTGCGGATACAAATTTTCGGATATGCTTTATTCGGATTTGGCAGATATTATTCCTGATTGTTTTGAAATGATTGTTGTTGCTTCAAAGAGAAACTATGAAGACTGTAGAGACAGTGGGATTGTATGTCTTACAATGCCACTGAAATCTCAGGATTTTGTAAATGTGGTATCGCTTACAATTGAAAATCTTTTGTGGGAGAGAAAGAAGAGAAAGAAGCAGCCGAAGGAACGCACAGAGGAAGAGAAAAAGATTATTAAATCAGCGAAGCTTAAGCTGATGAATGAATATAATTATGACGAACAGGGTGCTCACAGATATTTGCAGAAAAAGAGCATGGATAATGGTTTGAATATTATTGAGATGGCATATATGGTTTTGAATGACTCTGGTTTTTTTTAAAGGAGGCGAATATATGAAATTTACAAAGATGGAAGGTCTTGGGAATGATTATATATATGTAAATTGTCTGAAGGAGCAGATAGATAATCCGGAGGAAGCTGCTATCGCTTTAAGTGACAGACATTTTGGAGTCGGCTCGGATGGCCTTATTCTTATTAAACCATCTCAAATTGCTGATTTTATGATGGATATGTATAATGCTGACGGCTCCCGGTCAGAGATGTGCGGAAATGGAATTCGCTGTGTAGGTAAATATGTATATGACTATGGTCTTACAGATAAGACTTCTGTTTCGATAGAAACGCTTGCAGGGATAAAATATCTGGAGCTGAATCTTAAAGCGGGCAAGGTAGATACAGTAACGGTGGATATGGGAGCACCGATACTGGAATCCAATAATATTCCTGTAATTTCTGAGCGTGAGAATGTTATTGATGAGACAATCATTGTAGATGAATGTGAGTATGAGATGACATGCGTTTCAATGGGCAATCCTCATGCGGTAGTGTTTGTAGATGATGTGGAGCGGTTTCCGCTTGAAATTGTGGGACCTAAGTTTGAACATCATGAACGCTTCCCAAACAAGGTAAATGCTGAGTTTGTGCAGATAATAGACAGGTCTGCAGTCAAGATGCGTGTTTGGGAACGAGGCACAGGTGAGACGATGGCGTGTGGTACGGGCTCTTGTGCAACGGCAGTAGCATGTGTGTTAAATGACAAAACAGATGAAGCTGTAACTGTCAGGCTGTTGGGCGGAGATTTGCTTATACGGTATGACAGAGCAAATAATAAAGTATATATGACAGGTCCGGCAAAGGTAGTATTTGACGGTGTTACTGACATATTTTAGACAGGAGGGAAAAGACATGTTTAGAGCAAATGACAATTATTTGAAACTTCCGGGAAGCTATTTGTTTTCAACAGTAGCGAGAAAGCAGAGAGAGTATAGTGCAGCGAATCCTGATAAAAAGGTTATAAAGCTCAGTATAGGTGATGTAACACAGCCTCTTGCACCTGCTATTATAGAGAGACTTCATAAGGCTGTTGATGAGATGGCTGTAGCAGAGACCTTTAAGGGCTATGCACCTGATTTAGGTTATGAGTTTTTGAGAAATACAATTTGTGAAAATGATTACAAAGCAAGAGGCGTAGATATTTCAGCTGATGAAATCTTTGTCAGTGACGGAGCGAAAAGTGATTCTGCAAATATTCAGGAGATATTTGCAGCTGACAGTAAGATAGCAGTATGTGATCCGGTATACCCTGTGTATGTTGATTCAAATGTTATGGCAGGAAGAACGGGTACTTACGATAAAGAAACAGAACTGTGGAGCGATGTCATCTATATGCCGTGTCTGGCTGATAATAATTTCGCACCTGAATTACCGAAGGAAACACCGGATATTATCTACTTATGCTTCCCAAATAACCCGACGGGTGCAACTATTAAGAAGGAGCAGCTTCAGGAGTGGGTTGATTATGCAAATAAGGTGGGCGCAGTGATTATATATGATGCCGCTTATGAGGCGTATATCAGCGAAGAGGATGTCCCACATACCATATATATGTGCGAGGGTGCAAAGACCTGCGCCATAGAGCTGAAGAGCTTTTCAAAAAATGCAGGATTTACAGGAACGCGTCTTGGATATGCAGTTGTTCCAAAGGAGCTTAAGGACGCGGATGGTGTTTCTATGCATGGCTTGTGGGCAAGAAGACATGGAACAAAATTCAATGGGGCACCATATATTGTTCAGGCGGCAGGAGAGGCTGTATATTCACCTGAAGGAAAGGCGCAGACAAAGGCACAGATAGCATATTATATGAATAATGCAAAGGTTATTTATGACGGTTTGAAGTCGGCGGGCTATACGGTTTCAGGTGGTGTGAATGCACCATATATATGGCTTAAGACACCGGACAACATGACTTCATGGGAATTCTTTGATTACCTTCTTGAGAAGGCAAATGTAGTTGGTACGCCGGGCTCCGGCTTTGGCCCAAGCGGTGAAGGCTATTTCAGACTTACTGCATTCGGAACATATGAGAATACAGTAGAAGCTATTGAAAGAATAAAGGCATTATAAAGATATACACTATAAATAAAGAGCATGGCAGCAAAACTTTTATATGATTTTGCTTCCATGCTTTTTCATCATTTGACTTTACTCAAATATGTATATTTGATATAATCTATCTATACGATTATTTACGGATATACCATTATAAAATGTGGAGGTATAGGAATGAAGGATAACGGACTTTTGATTCAGTATTTTAATGCAAATACGCCAAATGACCAGACCTTATGGAAGAATGCAGCAAATGATGCAGAGACACTTAAGAAGCTTGGAGCAACAGCGGTATGGTTTCCACCTGCTACGAAGGGTGCAAAGGGAAAAGACGATATGGGTTACGCACCGTATGATTTATTTGATTTGGGTGAGTTTGAGCAGAAAGGCTCTGTTGGAACAAGATATGGAACAAAAGAGGAATATATTGCAGCCATTCAGGCGATGAAAAAAGCGGGGATAGATGTATATGCAGATATAGCTGTCAGACAGAAGGTCGGCGCAGATAAGATAGAAAAAGTGTCTGCTGCTGACTTTAACATGAAAGATAGTCCTCAGATGCTTGGTAATAAAAAGACTGTTGGCGCTTTATCTAAATTTACATTTCCGGGCAGGAAGAATAAGTATTCAAAATTCAAATGGAACTTTAACCATTTTACGGGAATTGATTGGAAACAGGATGAATTTAAGGAAAGAGTATGCACCCTTTCCGGTCTGGATAGGGAAAAGGCGGAAAAGGATTTCTCAAAGTATGATTATATCCTTGGATGTGAAATTGATTTTTATAATCAGGATGTTTATAATGAGCTGATGGCATGGGCTGATTGGTATGAGAAGAATACGGATGTAGACGGCTTCAGATTTCAGGAGGCAGAGGCTGTACCGGGATGGTTTATAAAAGATTTTGCAGAAGCAGCCGCAAATGCAGGAACGGAATATAAAAATATTTTCACGGTAGGCGATTTCTGGCATTGGAATTGCAGCTATATAAATGACTATATTGCATCTACGGAAGGAACCTCATCGATGTTTGATGTACCGCTTCATTTTAATTTCCATGATGCATCACGGGCAGAGGGAGATTACGATTTGAGCAGATTGCTCGAAGGCTCAATGATGATGAGCAATCCGACAAAAGCCGTAACCTTTGTGGACAATCATGAGTCTCAGGTGGGTGGTATCCTTGAGTCATATGTAGAAGACTGGTTTAAGCCACTTGCATATGCAGTAATACTTCTTCGCAGTCAGGGATATCCATGTCTGTTTATGGGCGATTATCAAGGTATACCGGCGGTAAAGGTAAAGTCGAAGAAGGCGGTGTTAAATAAGCTGCTTAAGCTGAGAAAGAAATATGCATATGGCACGCAGCATGATTATTTTGATCATCCTGATGTAATCGGCTGGACAAGAGAAGGTGATGAGGAGCATAAGGATTCAGGACTTGCGGTTGTTATGTCAGACGGAACAGGAGGAACAAAACGTATGTATATAGGCAGACAGTTTGCCGGTATGCATTTTGCTGATGTAATGGGAAATGCAAAATACGATATCAAGATAGATGACGAAGGCTGTGGAGAGTTCTATGTTAACAGGCAAGGCGTTGCTGTGTGGATAAAGAAGGATTGCAAATTATAACAAAGGAGCGTACAACATGGGAAAAACAGTACACACAGAAGCAGTACAGGATTTGTTTGAGGCAATACTTACATTGGAAACGGAGCAGGAATGCTTTGACTTTTTTGAAGATGTATGTACGGTAAACGAACTGCTTTCAATAGCACAGCGATTTGCAGTTGCTAAGATGTTAAAGGAAAATAACACTTATCTTGAAGTGGCAGAGAAGACCGGTGCTTCGACAGCGACGATAAGCAGAGTGAATCGCTCACTTAATTATGGAAAAGATGGATATGAGTTAGTGTTTTCCAGAATGAATAAAAACAGAGAAAATGCCAACGGGTAAAGTAATCGCAGTGACACGGAGGTAACAATAAAAGACGTGATATCCTATATTCTGGTGAATCAGAATTCAGATATCACGTCTTTTGTTTCAGATTGACTCTTCTTTGTTTTTTTCAGCCTTAGCTTTCTCAGCAATCTTGTTTTTTTCTGTTTTAGCCTTTTCGGCTGCCTTGTTTTTTTCTGTTTTAGCCTTTTCGGCTGCCTTAGCTTTTTCTGCTTTAATCTTCTCCGCAGCCTTCGTTTTCTCTGCCTTTTCTCTTTCCGCCTTCTGTTGTTTGCTCATATCATCTATCAAATATTCGATATATTTCTTCTTTACATATATATCAGCAGAGAGAAGTGATATCACACTCATTGCATGAAGATAAGGTTCGGCATCCGGGTCATACATCTGGGAAGCCTTATCGTTTGTAGCGATAACACTTTCTATTAAATCATCATATGTATCATGCTGAAACTGATACAGTTTACTGTAAATATCAGAGATATTGAGCTTGTCGTCCGCTGACTGATAATGGTTATCAATCATAGGCATGAGCAATGTCTGTATATCCGTGATACTAAGCAGATTTTTCAGATAATATATATATATAAGCAATATAAGATGCTCCTTGGAGTATCTTTTTTTATTTGGAGACGGAAGAAGATTGTTCTTTGTATAATTATTAATCATGGTTTTGGTCATGATTTTGTCTTCATCATTTCGTCTGTTACCGCCTAATTGTTCTTCCATAAAGGTAGTAAGCTGGTCCATATATAAATCAATAGACGGAATATCCTTAGGCTTGATAAAATCAATACCTTTGATAATGTCTATTATGTCTTGTTTTTTTTTGTCGTTATCCATAATTGTGCCTCTCGATAAAATTGCTTTGATAAACACATTATATAGTATTTAAAACTACATATCAAGGTTTTTTTGCAATTCTTCAGAAGCTTTTGGGGCAGGTAGTATTTCCAACAAAACCCTGGCTACACGCTTTTTGTCCATTTCAGTTACACGACAGGAGATTGTTCCGTCTGATGCAACATCACCCTTTGAAGGAAGGTGGTCAAGAAGCTCAATGATATATCCTCCCAGAGAATCATAATCCTCTGATTTTATATCAAGATTCAGCATATCGTTCAAATCATCCAGCTTGATTGAACCGTCGATACTGTAATGGGTATCATCCAGCTTTATGACATTGTTGTGTTCTGCAAGGTCGTATTCGTCTTTGATATCACCAATAATTTCCTCAATCAAATCTTCCATTGTAATCAGTCCCACGCTGACGCCATATTCATCCAACACAATGGCAATAGAGTTGGAGTCGGTTTTCATATTCGTAAGCAAATCGTTGGTCTTCTGATATTCGTATACATAAAGTGGTTCACGAATAATATTCCTGACATCAAAATTATTGATGTCGTGCGTTGCCTTGTAGAAGAATAAATCTTTGACATGAAGGATACCGATAATATTATCCCGCGACTCTTCGTATATAGGGATTCTGGTATATGGAACTTCCATATACATATTCAGAAGTTCCTCATAAGATGAATCAATTGGGGCAATAGTCATATCTGCACGGGGTATCATGATGTCCCGTGCTCTGGAGTCGCCAAAATCCACAACATTTGTAATCATCTTTTTTTCTTTATCTTCTATGACACCTTCCTCTTCGCTGACATTTACCATAGTAAGAAGTTCGTCCTCTGTTATTTTTTGCGCGCCGGTATTTCTGTCTACACGTAAAATCCAGAAAATAACACAGGCTATTTTATCAACAATAAAGATAACGGGTGTTAGAATAAGCATTAAAAATTCTATTACATCTATATAGAGCATCGACAACTTAGTGCTATATATTTGCGCAAGCGTTTTCGGTGTGATTTCACCGAACAGTAAGATGAGCAAAGTAAGCACACCTGTTGCAATACCTATGGCGGAACTGCCCCATAAATTGGTAACTAAAGTGGTAGTGAGTGCTGATGCAGATATATTTACGATATTATTACCTATAAGAATCGTGCTTATAAGCTTACCGCTGTTTTCGGTAACCTTTAAGACTCGGATAGCACGTTTGTTTCCGGCATCTGCCAGAGAACGTAGTGCATATTTGTTTACGGTTGTAAGAGCTGTTTCTGCTGAAGAGAAAAAAGCAGACAATATAATAAGTATAATCAGAATAATAAGCTGTACTATAGTACTGGGCTCCAAAAAATATCATCTCCATATCATTAATTTTTTGATATTGATTTTACTGAATATGGATATACTTGTCAAGAAAATTACAAATACTGTAACTGATATTTAAAGAAAAGGCTGAATAATAAAAATGGCATTAGAAATAATAAGATTGTAACTGTTGGTTTGACTGAAAAGTCATTTAAAATATGCGGGAGAGGTATCAATATGAGAAGTTCAACTGAAACCTATAGAGAGGTAGCAGAAAGATGTAGTGCTTTTGAGCATAAATTAAAAAGCGACAGCCTTTCAAATGCCGCAGATAGCGATAAGAGTTGTCTTACCTGCAAGCATTTCTCTAATGCAGAGTATTGTATGCTGGACCTTTACGACCCTATTGTGAAGAACCTCTAAAGCTGTCATGTAATGCATGGCGGAAATCAAGACCTGTACTCCATCTATATGGCAGACAGGTCTTTTTCTTTGGTTGACAGGCCGACGGCATATTGTTATACTTTTAGATTAGAAAAAATTGAAAGGTATATATATTTATGATTAGTGCAAATAATGTAACATTACGATTTGGAAAGAAAGCTTTATTTGAAGATGTAAATATAAAGTTCACAGAGGGGAACTGCTACGGACTTATAGGTGCAAATGGAGCAGGAAAGTCTACCTTTTTAAAGATTCTTTCAGGGGAAATAGAACCATCTAAGGGTGACGTAACGATGAATGATGGCGAAAGACTTTCAGTGCTTCAGCAGGATCATTTTAAGTATGATGATTATACGGTTCTTGATACGGTTATAATGGGAAATAAGAGACTGTATGAAATCATGAAGGAAAAAGATGCCATCTATATGAAAGAGGACTTTACAGATGAGGATGGTGTAAGAGCAGCCGAGCTTGAGGCAGAATTTGCCGAGATGAATGGCTGGGAAGCTGAAGCGGATGCCGAGACACTCCTTAATGGACTTGGTGTTGGTACAGAGTTCCATTATGCGCTGATGAAGGATTTGGATGGCGGACTTAAGGTGAAAACGCTCCTGGCGCAGGCATTATTTGGTAATCCTGATGTACTTCTCTTGGACGAGCCGACAAACCATCTGGACATGGATGCTATTGCATGGCTGGAAGAGTTCCTTATTAATTTCCCAAATACGGTAATCGTAGTTTCACATGACAGATACTTCTTAAATAAAGTATGTACACATACCGCAGATATTGATTACTCCAAGATTCAGCTCTATGCCGGAAACTATGATTTCTGGTATGAATCAAGTCAGCTTATGATTAAGCAGATGAAAGAAGCAAATAAGAAAAAGGAAGAGAAGATTAAAGAGCTTCAGGAATTTATCCAGCGATTCTCTGCAAATGCTTCCAAGTCAAAGCAGGCAACATCAAGAAAACGTGCTCTTGAGAAGATTGAACTGGATGATATTAAGCCGTCAAGCAGAAAATATCCGTATATTGATTTTCGCCCAAAGAGAGAAATCGGAAATGAGGTTCTTACTGTTTCTCATATATCAAAAACGGTAGACGGTGAGAAGCTTCTTGACGATATTTCATTTACGGTAGGCCATGATGATAAGATTGCATTTGTAGGACCAAATACAAAGGCAACAACGATGCTGTTCAAGATACTTGCGGGTGAAGAGGAGCCGGATGAAGGAAGCTACAAATGGGGGGTTACCACATCACAGGGATACTTCCCTAAAGATAATACAAAGGAATTTGACAACGACCTGATTATAGTGGACTGGCTGACCCAGTATTCCGATGAAAAGGATGCCACATATGTAAGAGGCTTCTTAGGCAGAATGTTATTTGCCGGAGAAGACGGTGTTAAGAAGGTTAAGGTACTATCAGGAGGAGAGAAGGTAAGATGCCTGCTTTCCAAGCTGATGATTATGGGTTCAAACTGCCTGATTCTGGACGAACCGACAAACCATCTTGACATGGAATCAATTACAGCACTGAATAACGGCCTGATTAAGTTCCCTGGTGTAATCCTTTTCTCATCACAGGATCACCAGTTTGTACAGACTACGGCAAACCGTATTATGGAGCTTACAAATACAGGACTTATAGATAAACAGACAACTTATGACGAGTATCTTGCAAATGATGAACTTGCAAGAAAGCGTCAGGTTATGAATATGGACGTGGAGGACTAATAAAATGATAGACGGTAAAAAGGTTTTGCTTTCAGGTATGCAGTCAACGGGAATTATAACGCTGGGGAATTATCTGGGAGCACTCAAGAACTGGGTGGATTTAAATGATGATGAAAGCATAGAATGTTTTTATGCAGTAATGGATTTACATTCCATAACGGTAAGACAGGACCCTGCAAATCTTAAGAAGAGCGGCAGAACCTTATATGCGCTCTATATGGCAGCAGGGCTGGACCCTGAGAAAAATTGTCTTTTCTTTCAGTCCCACGTTCCGGCTCATCCGCAGCTTGCATGGATACTGAACTGCTATACTTATATGGGTGAAATGAGCAGAATGACACAGTTCAAGGATAAGGCGGCAAAGCATGCAGATAATGTAAATACAGGATTGTTTACATATCCGGTGCTTATGGCGGCTGATATCCTTCTTTATCAGGCAGATTTGGTACCTGTCGGAAAAGACCAGATGCAGC
The DNA here is from genome assembly GCA_964488185.1 of uncultured Coprococcus sp. Taxonomy (GTDB): domain Bacteria; phylum Bacillota; class Clostridia; order Lachnospirales; family Lachnospiraceae; genus Coprococcus. The sequence continues at coordinate 12,477 of CAZATW010000036.1, forward strand.
ATCTTGAGATTACAAGAGATATAGCAAACCGATTTAACGGTATTTATGGTGATGTCTTTACAATACCAGAGGCATATATCGGTAAAAGCGGTGCCAAGATAATGAGCCTTCAGGATCCGTCAAAGAAGATGTCCAAATCAGACGAAAATCCCAATGGAAGCATATTGCTTCTGGATGATAAGGATACGATAATGAGAAAATTCAAAAAGGCTGTTACTGATTCTGACGGATTTATTGCATACAGTGACGACAAGCCGGGAATTAAAAATCTGATTGACATCTACTGTGCGGCTACAGGTAAAACGCCTGAAGAGACGGTTAAGGAATTCGACGGAATGGGATATGGCAAGTTCAAGGAGGCAGTTGGAGAGGCCGTTGTTGCCGAGCTTTCGCCGGTTCAGGAGAAATATAATCAGCTTATAAAGGATAAAGCATATGTGGATGGTGTTATGAAGGAAAATGCAGCAAAGGCATCCTATTATGCAAATAAAACGCTTCGTAAGGTTATGAAGAAGGTAGGATTTATAGAGCTTCCACGTTAGAACAATGAAATGGCGTGAGATGACGGAAGGTAATTAGGAGATTTATGGGAGTGAGAATTAAGAAGCCACAGATTGCGATAGAAGCGGAAAAAGGAAAAAGAAGAACACTGGGAGCTGAAATAGGAATTTTTATTTTGGTGTTTTTAATAGGCTCGCTTCTTGCGGGAATCATTCCGGCCATATATGACATGATTATCATGTTAAATGACGAGGAGATACTGAATAGAATAGAAGAGGCAATCCTGAACCCTGACGGCATGTTTGGCGGTATGATGGATATTGTTCTGGACATGACGGATGGTATGTACATCGTAACGCTGTTTTGCACAGCCATAGTGATACTTACGGCTATCATTTATTGTACGAAGATAGAAAAACGAAGCCTTTATTCTATGGGAATTACAAAGGCACATGCAGGAAAGAATTATGCTATGGGACTTCTCTTTGGACTGGTACTTTTCTCAATATGCATAGGTCTTGCGGCATTATTTGGCGGAATAAAATTGAATGGTATCAACGATGATGTAAATCTGTTTATTGTTATTCTTTATCTTGTCGGCTTCGGTATACAGGGCTTTAGTGAGGAGATTACCTTCCGGGGTTATTTTATGGTAAGTATTATGAAAAAAAGTTCGGTGCCAAAGGCTGTATTCATTAATTCGTTGGCATTTGCCATAGCCCATATGCTCAATCCGGGACTTACCGTTATTGCATTTGTCAATCTGATGCTGATAGGTGTGCTGATGTCCGTATATGTAATTAAAACAAATAATATATGGGGAGCGGCAGCGTTTCATTCCATGTGGAACTTCGCGCAGGGAATATTGTATGGGATATCAGTCAGCGGAACAGATGCAAAGAGTGTGGTATTATCTACAGACAACGCAGGCAATAAAATGATAAATGGCGGTATATTTGGCATGGAAGCCAGTATATTGACGACTGTTGTTGTGGGGGCGGCGCTTGTAATAATGGTTTATACAAATTCCGACAATAAGGAAACAACGTAGAAATCATACCATACATTTATATTTATAAAACAACTGATAAAAATCTTCGGGTCCGGCTAAAGCCATTCTCGAAGATTTTTTAATGTATTACTTTTCATTCAATTCAATTTCCAAATCAAAGATGAAATTCAGAACTCTTCGTACATTGAGAAAATTCCCCTCGGATAAACCGGGGAAGCAGATATAAACATCATCATATCCCAGATTCAATGTTTTTGCGAAATTGGTATCACTAATATCAATGGCAAATTCCTGTATATCGCCGTAATTATCGGCAACGCTTAAGATTCGAACCTTATATTGGTCACTTGCCATAATATCGTACAAATCCGTATCAAGACTTTGACTCAGCGGGTATATACGTGATTTGTTCGCACAACATTCAACTCCCTTTTTATCAGAAATAATGATATCATAGTAATTATTCATGCAATTAATGGGAAATGAGGTATAGGCGGCGGTGTTTGGATTCTGATTATAATTCTCATCAAAGGTTTCTAAGTCCATTGATACGGAGGTAAGAGAAACAATCTGCTGCTTATCTGTAAATCCGTAATAATCCATATAGCTGCTTTCCATTATATCGGTGTTAAGGGTATATACGTTTGGACTGTTGAGTATGGCATATGACAGTACGACAGGCCGTTTATTCTTATATATGGAACCGGCTATTATAAGTGTTATAACAATTACGGCAACAGTGGCTATAATTTTCCAAATGTTATAGGAGAAGAAGTGCCTGATTTTCCCCCTTGTATCCATCTCTGCCATATCGTCCTTGAAACGCTGCCTGAGTATTTTCCTGCGCTCGTGTTTGGTAAGGCTGCTGAGTTCAAGTCTGTCATCCGTCTTTAAGTCCTCCTTGGGAGCTGCTCTGCGGGGGTCTTTATGGGAAACCGACGCATCAACCTGCCTTGCAGGACGATTGCCTTCCTCTGGTGTGTCAATGCTGCTTTGATTATCCTGTGTATCTGTGTCGCTCTGATTAGCTTGATTTTTTGTCATGTCAATTTACCTCGTATATCGTATATTTAGCAGTGTATTTATATTATCACAGACTGTGGGGGATATAAATAGAGGAAATGTAAAAAAATAATGAAATTTAAAGAAAGTGTTTACTTAAAAAAATCCATATATAGAAAAGAAGTTGAATAAAGATTAATATAAGGTTAATACAATAACACGTCTATTTGATAATTGTTTGAAAATTTAAAAAATTCTAATTGTCATATATGTTTTGTGCATCATTTTTCATAAGACCATCAATTTGAAAATGTACAAAAAAGATAAAAAAGGATAAAAAAAGACTTGCCAAATTATATAATATGTCCTATAATTAGCATGTGTTGACAAGGAATTTTTGTCAATAATATCATAAGTAAGTCATAATGATTTGTATTTACATTTTAATTAGATTGTAAGAATCTTATGACTTTGCATTCCTGGAGAGGCTTTACTCTAGGTAAGTACATAAGTCTTGATTGGAATAGCACACATATTTAAAAAGGAGGGTTTTTTTGTGAGAAAAATCAAAAAGGCATTGGCTCTTTCATTAGCACTTGCTATGGGCTTATCACTCTGCGCATGTGGAGAGGATGATAAGGACACTACAGAGTCAAAAACAACAACAGAAGCAACAACAGAGGGTGCTTCATCAGAAGAAGGTTCATCAGAAGAAACTGGTTCAGTAGAAGAAACTGGTTCAGCTGCTATTGAAGCTCCAAGTACAGATGGATGGGATGATTCTAAGAAGATTTATGCTTATTCTTGGGATGAAGACTTCTCAAAGAAGTTAAACATTGTTCTTGACGCATATCCAGAGTACAAGGATTATGTTGAGTTCGTTACACTTGGTGTTGGTGGAACTAGTGATGAGTACAAGACAGCTATTGACACAGCACTTACAAGTGGTGACAAGTACCCAACATTTATACCTGCTGATAACGATGTTGCTAAGTACTGGTCAGAGGATGATTCTAAGACAGCTAATCTGTATGACTTAGGCTTCACAGATGAGATGCTTGCTAACTCATACGACTGTGCTATCCAGTACGGTACAACAAACGGCGAGCTTAAGTGCTTAACATGGCAGTCAACTGCAGGTTCTGTATTCTATCGTAGAGACATCGCTAAGGAAGTTCTTGGTTCAGATGATCCTGCAGTAGTTCAGGAAGCTCTTGCAAGCTGGGATAAGTTCTTTGAGACAGCTGACAAGTTAAAGGAAGCTGGATACAAGATCGTTTCAGGTCCGTCAGATGTTAAGTATGCTATCTGGGATACACAGAGCCAGCCATGGGTAACTGATGATGGTTCAAAGGAAACACTTACACTTGACGGTGCTGTTACAGAGTACCTTGAGACAGGTAAGAAGATTTATGATGGCGGTTACTCAAACAATACATCTCTTTGGGATGGCTCATGGGCAGCAGATATGACGGATGAAGGCAAGGTATTCTGCTTCTTCGGATGCCCTTGGTTCATTGGTTCAATGCAGGGTAACGGTGCTACAGATGGTAACTGGGGAGCTGTTACAGGTCCTACATCTTATCACTGGGGTGGTACATATGTATGTGTAGGTAAGGATACAAACAATCCAGAGCTTGCTGCATTCCTTCTTTACGAGCTTACATGTGACCCTGATATCGGTGTTGCAATCACAAACGAGACAGGTGACTGCGTAAACAACAAGGCAGCTAACGAGAGACTTATCAACGGCGAACTTTCTGCTGATAATGCTGCTGCTAAGTTCCTTGGCGGACAGAACCCTATCGAGGTTTGGGCTGCTTCAGCAGAGGGTATCAACCTCAGCAATTTAACATATCAGGATGCTTCAATCAAGAACTACATTGATGAGGCAGCTACAGCTTACAATTCAGGCACATATGCAACAGTTGAAGAGGCTGTTAAGTATGTTGAGGATAAGGCAGCTGCAGAGTTAGGTATTTCAGCTGAATAATCCCTTAAAAAAACTGATAAAGTAACAAATTCGCACGCATCAGTAATGAAAGTTGCTGGTGCGTGTATATTATAAACAACTTTAGGGGGTGTTCTTTAAATGAAAAAAAATAAAACAGTTGAATATGGAAAGTATGGACTTTTGTTTCTTATTCCATTCTTCCTTGTTTTCGCTATTTTTCAGCTGTATCCTCTTCTTTACACCTTTTATAATTCACTGATTTATTCTGCCAAAAATGGTAGATATGTAACTGAGGAATATGGCCTCGGCAACTTCACGAACTATGTATTTGCCAAGACCGGCAGTGAGTTCTGGCAGGCGTTATTAGTGACTATTGTATTGTGGATTCTTAACTTTATTCCACAGATTCTTTTGTCACTTCTCCTTGCTGCATGGTTTACAGACCTTAAGATAAAGCTAAAGGGCAGTGGCGCATTTAAGGTAATTATGTATATGCCAAACATTATTACTGCTGCTACAATCGCCGTTCTTTTCTACAGTATGTTTGAGGTTCAGGGACCGATAACAAACTTGTTCAGAAGTTGGGGATGGTGTGATGAAGGCGGTATTCTGAATCATGGTTGGATATCATTGATTATCATTGCTTTTATTCAGTTCTGGATGTGGTATGGTAATACGATGATAGTTCTTTGTGCCGGTATCCTTGGAATTAATCCTTCCTTGTATGAAGCTGCCAGTGTAGATGGTGCTTCTTCAAGACAGCAGTTCTTCAAGGTTACGCTTCCACTGTTGAAGCCAATATTGCAGTATACACTTGTAACATCAGCAATCGGTGGTTTACAGATGTACGATATTCCACAGTTGTTCAATGATGGTGGTCCTGTTGTTAAATCAGGAGGCGCTTCCATCAATTCTACAACAACTGTAGTAATGCTTATCAAGAAATATGTCAGCGCTGGCGGAACACAGGATTATGGTAAAGCGGCTGCATATTCTGTAATGCTTTTTGTATTTACACTTATTATAAGCTTGTGTTTCTACAAATTAACAGCTGAGAAATCAAAGGATGGAAGGTAGGTGAACAAAGTGGAGCAGACAGAATCAAAAGTATCAGGAGCAAAGATTGTCAGATATATTGTTTGTATCTTCCTTTGTTTCCTGTCGATATTCCCATTTTATATATTGATTATTAATTCGACATTAAAATCGAGTGACATTTTGACCGGTATCAAGCTTATACCAGGCTCACAGTTTATTACAAACTTTAAGGGACTGTTAGAGGGTAGTGCAAAGACAAGTGGTGTCAACGTGCTTCAGGCTATGTTGAACTCACTGATTATCACTGTACCGGCAACAGTTTTACAGATTTATTTTGGCTCTCTTACAGCTTATGCGGTTACAGTATATAACTTTAAGCTTAAGAAGGTTGCATGGGGATTTATTTATGCGATTATGATGATTCCTACACAGGTATCTATTGTTGGTTTCATTAAGGTATGTAATTTAACACATTTATATGGCTCGTATTTAGCAATGATTATTCCTGCTATTGCTGCACCTACTACTGTTTACTTTATGAAGCAGTACATGGAAACAGGTCTTTCTGTTGAAATTGTTGAGGCGGCAAGAATAGACGGTTCAGGTGAAATACATACATTTAATCATATTGTACTTCCGCTGCTGAAACCGGCTATGGCAACACAGGCAATTTTCGCTTTCGTTGCATCATGGAACAATCTGTATACACCTTCAATTATACTTGCTACAGAGAGACAGAAGCAGACAATGCCTATGTATGTTCAGGCATTAAAGGCAAATGATAAGTCAAGAGACTGGGGTCAGATTTACTGTGGACTTTTTGTTACGGTTCTTCCTATTCTCGTTATGTACTTCTTCCTTTCTAAGTATATTATTTCAGGTGTTGCACTTGGTGGTGTAAAAGAGTAAATATTATTTAAATTTTAAATATAATGTAGGTATCGATAATTGAAAAGTTAATCGATACCCACATTATATTTGTTTTAACGAGGAAATTTTGATGAATGAAATATCAAACAACAAAGAAAACAACAGAGATAAAAAAAAAGAGCCTTTATTAAGAAGGGCGATGGATGCTTTTGGCACAATATTTGCTTTAAATATCTGTTTTGTAGTAGGCTGTATTCCTATATTTACAATAGGTGCCTCCCTTGCTGCTCTATATGCTATGTGTATCAGACTTCAGGAGGATGAAGAGGAAACAGTGGTTGCTGGTTTTATTCATGAGTTTAAAAGAAGTTTTAAGCAATCGACGATTGCTTTTTTATTGATTGCATTGGCGTTGTTCGTAATGTTTTTTGAGTTTTTGCTGGTAAAGAAGGTGACCGGCTTTATTTCGACCTTTTATACGTTTGTACTGGTAATAGAATGTGTAATTCTTGCATTGATAGTTCCTTTTTTGTTTCCGTTAATTTCAAGATATAACAATAAATTAAGTGTTTTAGTCAGGAACTCAATAATATTAGCAATTACCTATTTGGGGTCATGGATAAAAGTTGTGGTAGCCTGGTTTGCGCCTATTGCATTTTGTGTTATATATCCGACCATATTTGTAAGTATATGGTATCTATGGCTGCTTTTTATTTTTGGAGCTATCGCATATGGGACCAGCTATACGATGAGAAAGATATTTAAATTAAATGAACAGAGAATCGTAGATAGTGAAAAGGCTAAAGAAGAAGCAGAAAAAGAAGAAATCGAAAAGAAAAAAGGAAAAAATAAAAAGGAAAATAATTCTGAAGAAGATTCAGAAGAAGATATAGCGTGTCATTCAGAGGATGATAGTATAGAAAGTGATTCAAAAAGAACAGAAAATGAAAGGAATCATTAGATAGAGTACAAAGGTCAAAAGGTGGATTTTTGTGATTTCTTGAAAAATAAAATAAAGGAAAATGAAAAAGTCTGTAGAATAATATTATTGTACGGACTTTTTTATTGTGAAAAAGGAATTCGTATGGGTAAATAAAGGTAATTATCTGTGTATTGGAGGATGTTATGAATATCCGGGAAAAACAGGAACAACTGGAACATGAGATATTAAATAAATATGCGGCATTTAGTGATGAATCCAGAGGTAGAGATATAGAGGAGCCTCAGTGTGACTTAAGGACCGTTTATCAAAGAGACAGGGACAGAATACTTCATTGCAAGGCTTTTAGAAGGCTGAAACATAAGACGCAGGTTTTTTTGTCGCCGGGTGATGATCATTATAGAACCAGACTGACCCATACACTTGAGGTGTCACAGATAGCCAGAACGATTGCAAGGTCATTACGGTTGAATGAAGACTTGACAGAAGCGATAGCACTTGGACATGATTTGGGACATACCCCATTTGGACATGCAGGAGAGCGCGCTTTATCGGCATGTGCAAAAAATCCTTTTAGACACAATGAACAAAGTGTCCGTATAGTTGAAAGGTTGGAGAATAAAGGCGCCGGTCTTAACCTTACATGGGAAGTGCGTGATGGAATACTAAATCATAAAAGTGTGTGTATGCCGTCGACTTTGGAAGGACAGGTTGTAAGACTGTCGGATAAGATTGCGTATGTCAATCATGATATAGATGATGCTATAAGAGGCAATATATTGCGGGAAGAAGATTTGCCAATAACAGTGACTGATGTGTTAGGTCATAACACAAGAGACCGTCTTAATTGTCTCATACATGATGTTATAGCGGCAAGTGAGGGTAAGGATAAGGTTTGTATGTCTGAGAATATAGCGGATGCCCTTGGGAGACTTCGTACATATATGTTTGAGTATCTCTACACAAATCCTATTGCGAAAAGCGAAGAGGTAAAAGCGGATAAGATGATTAAGAAATTATTTGAGTATTTTTCGGAAGATGTAAGCCGTTTGACGAATGAATGTGTAGAGATGATATATATGGGGGAAGACAAAGAGATGGTAGTTTGTGATTATATTGCGGGTATGACGGATAACTATGCGATAGAAACCTTTAAGAATATTTATATTCCAAAATCATGGAGAGCATAGACAGCAGGACAGTGCCGGACTGTATTTGCGGAAGGAATGGATGTATAAGGAGGGGGTTGCTTGTATTATTCAGATGATATAATTGAAGAAGTTTTGTCAAGAAATGATATAGTAGACGTTATCAGCGGCTATACGAGTCTTAAGCGTAAGGGAAGCAATTACGAGGCGTGCTGTCCGTTTCACCATGAGAAAACACCTTCTTTTAAGGTGAATCGTGAAAAACAGATGTATCATTGTTTTGGCTGCGGCGTAGGGGGAAATGTATTTACATTTGTGATGGAATATGAAAATATGTCTTTTCCGGAGGCGGTTGAGTATCTGGCTAATAGGGCAGGCATGACACTGCCGGAGAAGGCAGAGAGTGCTGCCGAAAGGTCGAGGGAGCAGTATAAGCTGACTTTAAAAGAAATGAACAGGTCGGCGGCAGCATATTTTCACTATATATTAAAGCACAGTGAGCATGGAAAACGTGCTTATGACTATTTTAAAAACAGGGGTTTGACAGATGAGACAATAGATAAATTTGCTCTTGGATATTCGGATATATATAAAGATGATTTGTATCAATATCTGCGGAATAAAGGGTATACGGACGTGCAGCTAAAGGATTCCGGTCTTGTGAATATATCGGAGAAGGATGGCGGTACAGATAAATTCTGGAACAGAGCCATGATACCGATACTGGATATAAACGGTAAAGTAATTGCTTTTGGTGGACGTGTTATGGGGGATGGTAAGCCGAAATATATCAATACAAGTGATACACCTGTATTTGATAAGAGCCGAAATCTTTTTGCCATGAATATCGCCAGACGGAGCAGAAGAAAGAGCTTTATCTGTTGTGAGGGCTACATGGATGTTATCTCCATGCATCAGGCTGGCTTTGACAATGCCGTGGCATCTCTGGGTACTGCGTTTACGTTTGGACATGCCAACATTATAAAGAGATATGCAAATGACGTATATCTGGCATATGACAGTGATGATGCAGGTGTTGCTGCGACCTTGAAGGTGATTGCCATACTCAGGGAAGTCGGTGTGAATGCCAGAGTTATCAATATGAGACCTTACAAAGACCCTGACGAGCTGATACAGGCGCTTGGTAGTGACGGCTTTGAGGAGAGAATCAATCAGGCTGAGAGTTCTATGATGTTTGAAGCGAGGATATTATCGGAGCAATTTAATCAGAACGACCCGGAGGAAAGGACAAAATTTCAGAATGAGGTGGCGAAGAAGCTGTCTGTAATAGAGGATGTATTAGAACGCAACAATTATATTGATGCTGTTTCAAATCTGTATCGTATAGACAGGGCTGCGCTGAAAGAGAAGGTTCATGCCTATGGAATCTCGGGGGTTGCAAAACCGGAGGTAATAGAGAGAGAGGAATGGAAGACAGAACAGCAGTCGGCGGTCAGGCTGTCAGAAAATAGAACAGCAAAGCTTCTTCTTACATGGCTGGTGAATGAGCCGTCTCTGTTTGAAAGTATTGATGGAATAATAGATGAAAATGCTTTTGATGATGGAATATATCGTCTGGTTGCTGGTAAATTATTTGAACAATACAGGAAGCTGGGCAAAGTAGAGCCTGCAATTATTATAAATTTGTTTGATTCCGTTGAAGAACAGCGTTTGGTAGCGCAGATGCTTCAGGCGGATTTACGGATAGATATGACTGCTGATGAAATAAATGCCGCAATAACTGATGTAGTTAAAAAATTAAAGCTTGCAAGTATTGAAGAGGAGTTGTTACACACGAATGACATATCCCGGATGCAGCAGCTGATAAGAGAAAAAGCAAATGTTTCAAAATTGAATATAACGCTTAATAATGGATAAAATATTATATGTTTATGGAGGAAAAACGAAAAATGGAATCGAAAGAGAATAAGGATTTAATTGAAGAGAAATTTCAGGCGAAGCTTCAAGGATTGCTTGAAATGGCAAAAAAGAAGAAGATGGTTATCGAAGATACAGAGATAATTAAATTCTTTAATGATGCTAAAGAAATAGAGCTTGACTTAGAGAGAATGGAAGCCATATTTGCTTTTCTTGAAAGTCATAATGTTGATATTCTTACGATTACAGAGGTAAACGAAGAAGATGATATCATTCTCGATGATGTGGAAGATGATATGGAGAAGATTGACGTAACAGATATGTCTGTGCCTGAAGGTGTCAGTATAGAAGACCCTGTAAGAATGTATTTGAAGGAAATCGGTAAGGTTCCGCTTCTTAGTGCAGAGGAAGAGATAGAACTTGCAAAGAGAATGGAAGAGGGGGACGAAGAAGCAAAGAAAAAGCTTGCAGAGGCAAATCTTCGTCTTGTTGTCAGTATTGCAAAAAGATATGTAGGTCGTGGTATGCTGTTTCTGGATTTAATTCAGGAGGGGAATCTGGGTCTTATAAAGGCGGTTGAGAAATTCGATTATAGAAAGGGATATAAATTCTCAACATATGCAACCTGGTGGATACGTCAGGCCATAACAAGAGCTATAGCAGATCAGGCGAGAACGATTCGTATACCTGTTCACATGGTAGAAACAATTAACAAACTCATCAGAGTTTCAAGACAGCTTCTTCAGGAGCTTGGCAGAGAGCCGCAGCCTGAAGAAATAGCAGAGGTCATGGAAATCCCTGTAGAGAGAGTCCGTGAGATACTTAAGATATCACAGGAGCCGGTTTCTCTTGAGACACCGATTGGCGAAGAGGAAGACAGCCATCTTGGAGATTTCATACAGGACGATAATGTTCCTGTACCTGCGGATGCAGCGGCATTTACCCTCCTTAAAGAACAACTGGTAGAGGTTCTGGATACGCTTACGGAAAGAGAGAAAAAAGTCTTAACCTTACGATTTGGTCTTGAGGATGGACGTGCCAGAACGCTTGAGGAGGTCGGAAAAGAATTTAACGTAACACGAGAACGAATCAGACAGATAGAAGCAAAGGCACTTAGAAAGCTGAGACATCCTAGCCGCAGCAGAAAACTGAGAGATTATATATACTAAGGTTTGGAATTCTCATGGGAAAAATAGATTTATCTATAAGAATGAAGGCAGTTGCAGATATGACTGTCGCAGGGCATACTGTGGCAGATATAGGCTGTGACCATGCCTTTGTTCCAATTTATTTAATAGAAAATAATATTTCGTCACGTGTAATTGCTTCTGATGTAAGAAGTGGTCCTTGCGATGTGGCAAGAAGAAATATAGCTGAATATGGACTTACAGATGTAATTGATTTAAGGCTTGGATATGGACTTGATACAATAGGAGAGGGTGAAGCTGATACTATCATCATAGCCGGAATGGGGGGACTGTTGATAAATAGTATTCTGGATAAAGGTTATCGTGTGGCAGCCTCGGCAAAGCAGCTTATACTTCAGCCACAGTCGGATATAGATAAGGTGCGTAAAAATATAATAGATAAGAACTGGGATATCGTTTCAGAGGATATGCTGATTGATATGGGAAAATATTATACCATTCTCAATGTAGCTACGAATCATTCGGAGCCCCACGATAGAACGCAGGCAGAGGATGATGTTTCGTCAGTTAGAAAAGCTGCGTATCTCAAGTATGGAAAATATTTAATTGAGCATGGAAATTCTGTGCTTAAGGAGTATCTTATCAGTAAAAGAACAGCAAATCAAAAACTGATATTGAGTTTACATAATCTTGAATCGGAGAAGCCTCAGCACAGATATAATGAACTTTTGTCAGAGCAGAGGGTAATTGCTGAAGCTCTCGAACGAATTGAAGCAAGTCATACATGAAATTCGTTAGTAATATACTATTTGTGATGTGGATATATGTAGCACAGGCTACAAAAGGGAGAGGTTGAATGAATAATAATACCTTGGAAAGCAGTGTGGTATCGCTTAAGGAAACTGCAAAGGAATGGGCAAAAAAAGTGGGTATTGACAGTGTCAATAAGCTTAACAATATGATTTTGTCCGGTAATGCCATGGAGCTTATACTTATTTGCGAAGCAATGCAGCAAAATGCCATATATGAAATTGCAGGAAATATTGTTAAGAATAGTAAACGTATTGTTTTAATCGCAGGACCGAGCTCGGCGGGAAAAACGACTTTTTCCCATAGACTCAGTATACAGCTCCGTGCAATGGGGATGATACCGCATGCTATAGCAGCAGACAATTATTTTGTGAACCGTGAAGATAATCCTAAAGACGAAGATGGAAATTATGATTTTGAGTGCCTTGGCGCCATGGATTTAAAGCTGCTTAATAATGATATGATGCATTTGCTTGAAGGGGACAGGGTTGAATTACCGGAATTTAACTTTAAGACAGGTCTGCGGGAATATCATGGGAATTATCTTGAGATTGGAAAAAAGGATGTTCTTATCATGGAAGGGATACATTCCCTCAATCCTGAGATGACATATATGCTGGATAAGAATGATAAGTATAAAATATACATAAGTCCTCTTAACCAGTTATATATAGATAATGACACGAAGGTATCGACATTAGACAGCAGATTGCTGCGGCGCATGGTCAGAGACAGCAGAACAAGAGGAAATGATGTGGAGAAAACCTTGTCTATGTGGAGGTCGGTACGAAAGGGAGAAGAAAAATATATTTTTCCGTATGAGACGGAGGCAGATGCAATGTTTAACTCGGGGCTTTTATATGAATATGCAGCCATTAAGCCGTACGCAATTCCTCTTTTGAGGAAAGTTACTGAATCGTCAGAATATTATGAAGATGTACTTAGGCTTAGAGCATTTTTAGACAGATTTGAAGAGCTTAATGAGGAATATATACCGATTCATTCTATTCTGCGGGAGTTTATAGGTGGCGGATGCTTTAAGGTATAATTATTGCCTACACTTATCAAAATAAAAAGAGAACTCATAAAGAGTTCTCTTTTTGATATAAGCCGGACTATAAGCCGGGTTATGTCGAGAGTAATCATCTATCTAGGCTTTATGTTACCATAAAGCTCAAGCGACCTACCTGAGATGCAGCGGGCAGCTGTATCATCTCCATAACCGAAGGGTTATTCTTTGGTCTTGCTTCGAGTGGGGTTTACAGAGCCTGCTTTGTTACCAAAACAGCGGTGAGCTCTTACCTCGCCTTTCCACCCTTACCATATAAAAATATGGCGGTATATTTCTGTTGCACTTTCCTTAGAGTCGCCTCCACCGGACGTTATCCGGCACCCTGCCCTGTGAAGCCCGGACTTTCCTCATCTGCGTTTTACAGCAGCTGCGATTACTCATCCGACTTACATATAGATTTATAACAAAATAAAGTGTGTTTGTAAAGATAATGTTTTTAATAGTTATTAAAAATTTTTATGATTGTGGTTTTAAAAACTACTTAACATAGTTTGCAAAAATGGTTGATGTATTTATTAATGCGTGTTATAATTACATAGAATTGTGACATAAATAATAATAGAATAAAACATTAAAAATATATGGAAGTGAATGGAGAGAAATGATATGGGCGATGTATTTCTTACTAATAAAGACTACATAAGGATAAAGAACATGAACATTGTCAGTTATGGCGGCAATCAGTCCTGGTGTAAATCAAAGAGATTACAGAAGGTTGGATGTGGTGTTATTGCACTTGCTGATATCAGTATTTATCTTGCAGAACAAAATCCGAATATGATGACTGAGGCTATCAGACGGATTAATAAACCGAATGGTCTGTATAATAAAAATGATTATTTGGAATATGTTAAATTCTTTTATAATCATTTTGTTATATTTCTTTTAATGAAAGGCATGACAGGGATTGGCATGAAGTTTGCCATGAACAGATATTTTCTGCTTAATGATATCGGTCTAAAGGCAAAATGGAAGGTATTTCTGTCAGACGAAGCGATGCTTAAGGATATTAAGCATCTGATTCGAAAAAACAAGCCTGTTGTATTATCTATCGGACCCAATATACCGAAGATTTGGGAGAAAGAGGGAATTCCTTTCTATGTGAATAAAGACGGAAAGCTGAGAGAATCCTTAAAACGCCGTGTGAAATCACACTTTGTTGTTGTAACAGGTGTAACAGAAATTCATGGCCAGGAATATTTACTTGTATCTTCTTGGGGAAAGCAGTATTATATAAACTATGAGGAGTACAGAGAATATGTAAATAAGCATGGTGGAAAAATTTCCAGCAGTATTTTATATATCAAGGGACTTATATAGAAACATAGGGATAAAGTATGGACTGTAAGGAGGATATAGTATGGAGGCAAAAGAGTGTATTAAGACAAGGAGAAGTGTGCGCAAATATACAGATGAATTGGTTCCTCAGGAGACGGTCAGAGAGATTGTTGAGCTGGCATCCTATTCACCATCATGGAAGAATACACAGGTAATCAGATATATTCTTGTAGAGAACGAGAATCTGATTGCACAAATTGCAAACGAGGGACTGATGGATTTCCCGCTTAACGTGAAAACCGTAAGCAGAGCAAAGCAGCTGATGATAATTACGAAGAAGGATGGTATTTGCGGTTATGAGAAGGACGGTTCCTTCAGTACCAGTAAAGAAGAAAACTGGGAGATGTTTGATGCCGGTATAGCAACCCAGACCTTTTGTCTGGCAGCATGGGACAAGGGGGTAGGAACCGTTATACTTGGAGTATTTGATGATACAAAGGTTGGTGAAATCATCGGAATCCCAGAAGGGCAGACCGTGGCGGCGATAGTTGTGCTTGGATATCCTGCATTTGCTCCGGATATGCCGCCTAGAAAGAGCGTAGAAGATTTATTGACATTTAAGTAGAATTTGTACTGCACTTTAGTATAGATACTGAAGTGCAGTTTTTTTGAGGTGTATAGAATATGACAGGGCTTATGGGAACGAAGGCTGATACCCTTAAATATCTGAGCGAACGGATAGTGTGCTCCAGAATTGAAAAAATGTATATAGTAGACGTTGCAGAATACAGGAAGGATAAGTCCGGGATTGCAGAAGAGATATGCACCCTGTTTGAGCAGCAGCTTGTGGTGGTCAGAAGCTCGTCTTCAAATGAAGATGGCAGTTTAAATTCGAATGCAGGGCATTATGACAGTATACTTAATGTTGATTCGGGAGAAAAAGATGAAGTGATTTCTGCAATCGATACGGTTATTGCTTCGTACAAAAACGATATAGCGGATGTTGAGGGTGAGCAGGTGCTTGTACAGAGACAGACGATGGATATCAGCTATAGTGGAGTGATATTTTCCAGAGAGCTGAAGTATAACAGACCGTATTATACGGTGACTTACGACTGTTCATCTACGGATGCCGTAACCTCCGGAAGAGGAGGAAGAACCATATATATATCAAGAAATGCAGATTCAAAACAGTTACCTGCCTGTTGGAGAAAGCTGTTAAAGTCTGTTCGGGAGCTTGAACAGATATACAGCAGTATTCCTTTGGATATTGAATTTGCCATTGATGGAAAAAACAATATAACGATTTTTCAGGTAAGGCCTTTAGCTGCATGTATAGGGAGGGCAAAAAATGATATATCCGATGCGGGAAAGTCTTCAAATGGAAATGAGAATATTTCTGATGAAGCGGTATTTGCTGCTATAGAAAGTGTTGAAAAGGATTATACGGATTTATGCGGGAGACTTGAAGACCGATGTACGATTCTGTCGGATATGGCATTCTGGAATCCGGCAGAGATGATTGGGGAGAATCCCCATCCGCTGGATTATTCGTTGTACAGGGATATCATTACGAAATCAGCATGGAATCAGGGGCTTAACGCTATAGGCTATAAGACGGTAGATGGGGATTTAATGTATAAGCTGGGGAATAAGCCATATATTTCGTTGAAGAAATCTTTTCTGTGTCTGATGCCGGAGGAGATTGACGGACGGCTGTCAGATAAGCTGTTGGATTATTATAATAAAAAGCTTCTATCAGATATAACAGCCCATGACAAGATAGAGTTTGAAATTGTATTTTCTAATTATGACCTTTTGACAAAGGACAGACTTCAAGAGCTTTCGGCTTGCGGGTTTACAAGAGCCGAGATTGCGGATATAAAAGGTGTGCTTTTTAATTTGACGAATGAAGTAGTCCGTAATTTTAAAAAAATCAGAGCGAAAGATATACAGGCTTTAAACGGACTAAAGGTACATCGGGAAAATATAAGAAACAACTGGCGCATGTCCATGAATGATGTAAATACACTGCTTCAATATGTAATAGAGTTACTTGAAAGCATCAAGCATTATGGTACTCCGAAATTTGCAAGACAGGCACGGCTGGCATTTATTTCCAAAGCATTTTGTCGTTCTCTTGTGGCAAGGGGATATTTGACGGGAAAGGAAGCAGATGATTTTATGATGTCCATCTATACGGTGGCTGCCGAGTATGATGCTGATTTTCAGGATTTGCTTGAGGATAAAATGACCAGAGAAGATTTTGATGAAAAATATGGTCATCTGCGCTCAGGCACATATGATATAACATGTGAGACCTATGCAGGTATGCGTTTAGATGCTTCAAAAGGGAGTGAAAATGCAAGGGAACAAAGACAAACGATAGAGAATTTGAAGCGAAATCCGCTTGATTCAAAAAAACTGGAGAAGGCGCTTGAGGAACTTGGTTTGGATGTAAAACCTGAAGATTTTATTGATTTTCTGAAGTCGGCAGTGGAAGAAAGAGAGTATTTTAAGTTTGAATTTACAAAAACATTAAGCCTTGCCATCGATATTTTGGCAGATGCGGGGAAAATGCTGGGGATAGATAAGAAAGAGCTTGCATATCTGGAGATTGATGATATCAGGTTGTCTGCAAATAAAAAACCTGAAGTCATAAAAAAATTATGGTATACTGTAATCGCTGAAAATAAAGAGCGGTATCAGATAAATTCATTACTGATTCTGCCTGATGTAGTGTATAACAGGAATCATATGGGTTATGTGGAAATGCGGGAAGCGAGACCGAACTTTATAACATCGGAATGTATTTCCGGAGACGTAATAGCTCTGGAGCAGTATGACAAAGAGGATGCTACAGCAGTCGAGGCAGTTCATGGTAAGATTGTCGTTCTTACGAAGGCTGACCCCGGATATGATTGGATATTTGCACATGATATACGGGGATTTGTAACAAAGTACGGGGGAATGGCATCACATATGGCAATTCGCTGTGCGGAGTTTAATATACCTGCGGCTATAGGCTGTGGCGACGTAATCTATAATGAAGCGGTATCGATGAAACGGATGATACTTGATTGCAAAAACGGAAAAATTATGAAGTCCAGCTAATAAATGTCAATAGAAAAATGTAAAAATTTCAAAATTATTTTT
>CAZATW010000037.1:0-29887 GCA_964488185.1 uncultured Coprococcus sp.
TCATTGAGAAAAACAAAGAGAAAGTTGCCAACGATTACTTGACACAAACAAGTTTTCGTCAATGCTTTAATGATTTGAAAATGTGTGCTATAATGTCCGCTAAGGCAATCAGATGTACTGCATATTGTAAAGGCGTACATCTGATTGACATAATGAAAAGCGAGGTACATATTTGAAAAATTTATATATAGCAGAGAAACCCAGCGTTGCGAAACAATTTGCAGATGTACTGGGAGTAAAGGGAAATGCTGGTGCCGGTTATCTGGAGTCGGAAGATTCCATTGTAACATGGTGCGTAGGTCATCTGATTACAATGAGCTATCCCGATGCATATGATGAGAAGTTTAGGAAATGGGATTTGGCAACAATACCGTTTATTCCAAATGAGTATAAGTATGAGGTTATTCCGGGAGTAGAAAAACAATATAAGATAGTAGCAGGGCTTCTGAACAGGAAGGATGTAGGCTGTATCTATGTCTGCACCGATTCGGGACGTGAAGGAGAATATATATACAGGCTCGTAGATGAGATGGCACATGTATCAGGTAAGGAAAAGAAACGCGTGTGGATTGACTCTCAGACAGAGGAGGAGATACTTCGTGGGATTAGGGAGGCAAAGCCGCTTGAAGAATACGATTCATTGAGTGATGCTGCATACCTTAGAGCTAAGGAAGATTATCTCATGGGAATTAATTTCTCAAGAGCATTGTCTCTTAAGTACAGTTATGTTGTGCGGGGATATTTGAATCTGGATAAATGTGTTATAGCCGTAGGGCGTGTTATGACCTGTGTATTGGGAATTATTGTAAAGAGAGAACGGGAGATTAGGGAGTTTGTTAAGACTCCTTTTTATAGAGTAGTAGCATCCGTCGGTGCAGAGGGAAATACCTTTGATGCCGAGTGGAAGTCGGTAGAAGACAGCAAATATTTTAACTCACCGCTGCTCTATAAGGAAAATGGATTTAAAGAGAAAAAGGATGCCGAAGAGCTGGCAGCATTTTTATCTGAAGGTGATAAAAAAGCAGAGGTCTTTGCCATAGAGCGCAAGAAGGAAAAAAAGGCTCCGCTTATGCTTTATAATCTTGCGGAGCTTCAGAATGATTGCTCTTCATTATTTAAAATCAGTCCGTCGGATACGCTTAAGATTGTTCAGGAGTTGTATGAAAAAAAACTTGTCACATATCCAAGAACCGATGCGAGGGTTCTTTCTACAGCAGTGGCAAAGGAAATCTACAAAAACATAAGCGGACTTAAAAAATACGGTAAGCTGGCGGGCTTTGCAGATGAGGTACTTGCATCAGGTACATATAAAAGTATAGTGAAAACCAAGTATGTCAATGATAAACAGATAACAGACCATTATGCCATTATTCCTACAGGTCAGGGCTTTGGTGCAATAAACGGTTTGTCTGATATCGCTGCAAAGGTTTACGAAATTATATGCAGAAGATTTCTTAGCATCTTTTATCCTGCTGCCGAATATCAGAAAATAGCCATGACGCTTGCCATGAAGAGTGAGAAGCTTTTTGCAAATTTTAAATACCTGATTAACGAGGGATATCAGAAGGTGGCAAATAACAGCTTTGGTAAGAAAAAGGAGGAGGAAAAGTATTCGGCTGAATTGATAGAATACATAAGCAAAATCAAGAAGGAAACGATACTGGATATCCGTGATATTGATATAAAAGAGGGTGAGACAACACCGCCGAAGCGGTATAATTCAGGTTCGCTCATTCTAACAATGGAAAATGCAGGGCAATTTATTGAAGACGAGGAGCTTCGTGCACAGATAAAGGGTGCAGGTATTGGGACGAGTGCGACAAGAGACGGTATTATTACGAAGCTGGTGAACAATAAATATATATCTTTAAATAAGAAAACGCAAATCGTTACACCAACCTTTCTGGGTGAAATTATTTACGATATTGTGTATTACTCCATTAACGGGCTTCTGCGGGCCGACCTTACAGCCAGTTGGGAGAAAGGTCTGGCGGGGGTGGCAAATGGCTCTATCTCAAAGGAGGAATATACTGTCAAGATGACAGACTTTGTCACAAAATACACCAATATGGTAAAGGGAATAAGCAATCAGAATCATATAACATATATATTTGACAAAACAAAGGCGTACTATAAAAAGAGGAAATAGCTATCCGGTCGTCATTTGTGGTAAATATATATTTACCGCAGATGACTAGGGTAGCATCAAACAAAAATAAATTTTGTAAAATGATATAAAATTAGTAAAATGATATAAAGGAGAGAATATTATGCGTAACATTCAGAAGGAAGTAACAATAAAGGAATTATATAGTCTTGATGAGACTGCTGCAAAGCCATTGCTTGAGGGCCTGACATATCCGTGGGAGGCACTTCCCCTGATAAATAATTTTATTCTTGAGCTTGGCGCCGCACTTTGTTCCGAGGAATATGAGAAGCGTGGCGAGGATATATGGATTCACAAGACAGCAACGGTGTTTGACTCAGCATATATAGCAGGTCCATGTATTATAGGAGCGGGTACAGAGGTAAGACAGTGTGCATTTATCAGAGGAAATGCGCTTGTAGGTGAGAATTGTGTAGTAGGCAATTCCACAGAGCTTAAGAATGTGATTATATTCAATAATGTTCAGGTGCCGCATTATAACTATGTAGGTGACTCCATCCTCGGTTATAAATCCCACATGGGAGCTGGCAGCATTACGTCAAATGTAAAATCAGATAAGACCCTTGTTCATGTAAAAGGAAACGGTTTTGATATAGAAACGGGAATGAAGAAATTTGGTGCGATGTTGGGAGATAACGTAGAGGTGGGCTGCAACAGCGTATTAAATCCGGGAACAGTAGTTGGACCGGACAGCAACATATATCCACTTTCAAGAGTAAGAGGTTATGTACCTGCTCACAGCATTTACAAAGATAAGGATGATATCGTAGCAAAGAATCAATAACAGCTCGTTGTGGTTATATAGTACATCCATATTTATCCTATACATTTGCAGCTGTTTAAGTGCTTCTGATAGTAAAGGATAAATATGGATGCTAAATATATCCAACTACTGTATCACTGCTTTAGATAATGCATCACGTATGGCATTGATGATAAGTGTGGCAGTATATTTGTTGTCACTGCTATAGGTAAGATTGTCGATGGAAGATACATACTGGAGCTGTGTGTTGATATCCTCCATGGAGCTTTCAAGCAGAGGATACATAGCCATAACACTTTCATCAAGCTGTTTAAATGATACGTCAGTTATGGATTCACTGTCTACCGTAACCATAACGGATATAGTCGATTCTCCAAGCGTAATGGACGAATCATATGTACCGGGTACATAGCCTGTAGTAACTTCATCACTTACAGGATTCATGTTTTCTTCATCCTTTTCCTTTTTGTCCCCTTTAAACATAATCATTAATATAATGACAAGGACTGCTACAAGGGCAAGGAAGATAAGTGTATAAATGATTTCTTTTGATTTTAGTACTATAAGCTTCGTAGATGCCATTTTGATAATCTCCTGAAGTGTTGTATAATATTAATATAATTTATTCAAGAGACGGCTGATATATGTCACCAAAATGAAATAAGCTTTACAAATAATGGAGGATATAATGTCGATACAGTTTTTGCTTGGCTCCTCCGGGTCAGGAAAATCTACAGAAATATTAAACAAAATAATTTCTGAATCGATGGCTCATCCTGAGTGTATGTATTACCTAATCGTTCCGGAGCAGTACACGATGGAAGCCCAAAGGGATATCGTTGTCATGCATCCAAAGGGTGGAACCATGAATATAGATGCCATTGGTTTTAACAGACTTGCCTATAGAATATTTGACGAGCTGTCTGTAAATCCTGGAAATGTACTTCAGGATTTTGGAAAGAGTATGCTCATCAAGAAAATTCTGTGGGATAAGAAAGATGAGCTTTCTGTATATGGAAGCTATATGGACAAGTTGGGCTTTGTGGATGAAATGAAATCCATGATGTCAGAGCTTTTTCAGTATGCTGTCAACAGGCAGGATATAGAATCGGTTATGGAGGATATGACGGATGAGGCTGAAAGTGTAACTTATCACAAGCTTAGAGATATTCAGCTTATTTATGAAGAATTTGAAAATTATACATCAAATGGGTATATTGTTGCGGAACAAATGACGGAGCTTCTTACAAGACTTGTCTGTGAGTCGGATATTATGAAAAAAAGCTATTTCTATTTTGATGGGTTTACAGGATTTACACCTGTTCAGATGATGCTTATACGTGAGATGATGAAGTATACGAGAGGTATTGTATTCTCCTTTACGATAGATACAGCGGATATTTCAATTACAAATATGAAAGAGCATGAACTTTTTTATATGACAAAGACTGCAATAAAAACACTTAGTAAAATTGCAGAAGAAGAAAATATTGATATTTTACCGAATATCAATATGAAAGATAAAACGGCACGAAGATTTGAAAATAATGAAGAACTTGCTTTTTTGGAAAAACAGCTGTTTCGATATCCATATAGAAAATATCATGGAAGTTTACATAATGTAGCAATAACAGCCTGTGACAATATTCGCGAGGAAGGATATTACATTGCGGAAAATATACGTAAGCTGATAAATAAGGGGTATAGATATAAGGATATTGCCATTGTGGCAGGCGACCTTTGGGAATCGGCACGTTATTATAATCAGATTATGGAGGAATATGATATTCCTGTATTTATAGATGCAAATGTTTTGATGAAGTCCAATCCATGCTCTGAAACGATAAGAAGCCTGATTGATATGTATGCTGCAGGATTTTCTTATGACAGCGTATTCAGATTTCTAAAAACAGGAATGACGGATATTTCCTCCGATGATATAGAATATTTGGAGAATTATGCAATAAAGAGAGGATTGAGGGGATATTCGGCATGGCGTAAAGAGGTGCCGGAATATTATGAGAAAAATTCAGTAAGAAGTATAGAAGAAATCAGAAAACAATTTATGGATTTATTAGTTGACATAACTCCTGTTTTTCAAAGTAAAAAAAGTACAATAAGAGATTATGTAGAGGCTGTGTACAGTTTCCTTGTAAAAATAGATATTCATGGAAAGCTGACAATCAAGAGTAATGAATACTATAGTCAGAACAGATATGATGAAGGGGATGCATACAGTCAGATAATGGACAAGGTTGTCATGCTGTTTGACAAAATAGTACAGCTCCTTTCAGATGAAAAAATGAGTGTAAAAGAGTTTGGGGATATTGTCGATGCCGGACTTTCTGATATTGAGATTGGTATCGTTCCGCCTACAGTTGACCGTGTCTTGGTTGGTGATATAACCCGTTCAAGACTCAATCATATAAAGGTACTGTTTCTTGCGGGGGCAAATGAAGGCATTATACCAAAGACTGCCAAAAAGGGAAAGATTCTTGCCGACAGTGACAGAAAGACATTAGAACAGCATGGACTTACACTTGCGCCGTCAGATAAGGTAAACGCATATGTAGAGCAGTTTTATTTATATATGAATATTACAAAGCCGTCCGATAAATTGTACATTTCATTTAGAAGAATCGGGCAGGATGAAAGGGAGATAAGACCTTCATATCTGCTGAGTCGTATAATGAATCTATTTCCTGAGCTTAAAATACAGGAATACAGCATGGAAAATGAAGAATTGTATACGGATAATGCCATACTCCGATATATTGTAAGATGTACACGAAAAGCAGGTATACAGGCTATTCCCAATGGGTTATGTAAGCTGCTTTGTGAAAAAGGTTATGAAAAGGAATTGAAAAGTATATTCTCCGGAAATAATTACAGTAATCGGACTGTTACTTTGTCTAAAGAAACGGTTGGCATGTTATATGGAAACGAACTGATACAGTCGGTTTCAAGACTTGAGACCTTTGCAAATTGCAGCTTTGCCTATTTTCTTAAATATGGTCTCGGCCTAAGGGAACGGGATCAATATAATATTGATGTCAGACATGTGGGTTCAATACTTCATCAGGTTATGGAAAGCGTATTTAAGACCGTCAGGAATACCATGGGAAATGACTGGGATGCACTTAAGGACGAGGATAGAAAAGAAATGGTATCGGTTGCCTTAAAGGAAGCAGCAGAGGCATATGGAGGAAGCTTTTTTGAAGACTATGCCCGAAACCGGTATATGCTAAGACTTGTTGAAAATATGGCACAGCATTCCGTAGAAGTTTTACAGAGCCATATCAGCTATGGCGATATGAAGCCGGGAATGATAGAAAAGGTATTTGATTCAGAACGGGATGAGCTCTCCGGATATACGTTTCATTTGGAAAATGACATGAAGATGTTATTAAATGGAAAAATAGACAGAGTGGATACATATGAGGAGGACGGCTCTGTCTATATCAAAATTATTGATTACAAATCATCATCAAAGGAACTTAAGCTGGATAAAATATTATCAGGATTACAGCTACAGCTTTGTGCGTATTCGGGTATTGCTTATGAGCTTGAGAAAAAAATATATCCGGATAAAGATGTGCGGCTGGCAGGACTTCTCTATTACAGCTTTGATGACCCGATTGTAGAAGTAAAAGCTCTTGATATTGATGAGGATGCGACAGGCTTTATCTATGGAAGCAAGGTTTCGGATAAAAAAACGGAGGTCTCGAGACTAAAAGGCTTTGTGAATTCTGATAAAGACGTACTTGTGAAAATGGATAGGACACTTACAACGACATTACCGATAAAGCTTGATAAACAGGGTGAGCCTAAGCCAAATGATAATATTCTTGAAGAGAAACTGCTTAAAAAGCTTCTTTCTTATACAAGAAAGAATATGTTTAAGCTGGGACAGAGCATCGCGTCAGGCTGCATAGATATAAGCCCTATAAAGAATGGAAATGAAACAGGCTGTGATTATTGTGAATTTAAGAAAATATGCAGATTTGATACAAAGTATGGGGGAAACAGCTATCGCTTACCAGATAAAAATGTAGCTGACAGGTTCTACGAGGAGGAAAAGGCAGAGGATGAAATGGACAGAGGAACAGAATAGCGTTATTGATTCCAGAACAGGAAATCTTCTTGTAGCTGCTGCCGCAGGCTCAGGTAAAACCGCAGTTCTGGTAGAAAGAATCATAGAGATGGTGTTGGGCATTGATTCTCATGGAAACAAAATAGCGGACGGTATTGATATCGACGAGCTTCTGGTAGTTACGTTTACAAAGGCTGCTGCCGCCCAGATGAAGGAAAAAATTGCCGCTGTTCTTTCAAAGAAAGCAGAGGAAATGCCATATGATGAGCACCTTGTAAAACAGCTGGCGCTTATTTCCCGTGCGGAGATAACAACGATAGACAGTTTTTGTCTGGGTGTAGTCAAAGACCATTTTAATGTGGTGAATATTGACTCAAATTTTGATATAGCAGACGGACCGGAGATGGAGCTGATCAAGTCTGATGTAATGGATGAAGTGCTGGAGGAATGTTATCAGGAGGCATCTCCTGATTTTATTCAATTAGTGGAGGCATTTTCGATAAAGGAGTCTGACAGAGTACTTGCCGAAATGGTAGAAAAGGTATATAGGGTATCTTCAAGCTTTTCCAGACCGGAACTGTGGCTGGATCATGCAAGATGCGCATTACTTGTGGAAAATGAAAAGGAACTGGTTTCCCTCGGTTGGTTTAAAAGCTATGAAAACAGTGTGAGACAGGCTGTTTCTTCTGCTGTCGTTATGTCACAGGAATGTCTAGCTGTCTGTGATATGGAAAATGGTCCGTTGGGGTATAGAAATGCCATATGTGATGATATAGATATGCTTACCCTGATGGGAAAACAGACTTCGCTTGAAAAAATAAAGGAGTATTATCGTGGTTTTGGAAATATAGGAAGAAATAAAAAAGGCAGTTTTGACGAGGAACTTGCAACGTGTGTAAAGAATATACGGAAGAAATATAAGGACCTTATCGATAAAACGGTTTCGGATATAAAGTCAGTTGACATAATGCTGAAAGAGACAAAACTGATGGGCCGACCGCTGGTTGCACTGATAGACCTTACAAAGAAGTATAGAAGCAGGCTGAATCAGGTAAAAAGAGATAAGAATGTATATGAGTTCCATGACATTGAGGAATTTGCACTTGATATTGTATGTGACGGTTATGACGAAGGTGGTTCCGCAATACCCTCCGGCATAGGAAGAGCGATATCACGAAAATATAAGGAAATACTGATAGATGAATATCAGGACAGTAATTTCCTTCAGGAGGATATCTTGACATGTGTATCAGGCTGTGGGGAGAACCTGAATAATCTGTTTATGGTAGGCGATATCAAACAAAGTATATATCGCTTCAGGATGGCAAGACCTGATTTGTTCTTAAATAAGTATGACACGTATCCGGAGCAGTCTGGTGAAGGTGATTGCAGAAAGATACTTCTTTCCAATAACTTCAGAAGCTCAAAATCAATACTGGATATTGTAAATATGATATTTGCCCCGCTTATGTCAAAGGACATGGGGGGCATCGAATATGACGATGCGGCTTTTTTGAAACCGGGGCAGGCTCAGATAGAAACGGCTGATGAGGATTTGAAGCCGGAGCTTTATCTTATAGGAAACGACACCAAAAAGACGCAGGATGAAAAGAGCAACACAGAAATCGAAGCAATAGCCATTGCAGATAAAATTGAGAGTATCGTAAACGGAAAAGAACCTTTATTTATCAAAGATGATGATGCACCGGATGGTAAGAGAAGAGTTACCTACAGGGATATCGTTATTTTGCTCAGGAGCGTAAAAAACAGTGCGTCTATATATGACAGTGTGTTTACTGAGCGGGGAATACCGGTATATTTAGAAAGCGAGCAGGGGTATTTTGATGCCATAGAGGTAAATACAATTCTTTCAATGCTGGCTGTAATTGATAACGTATATCTTGACTATGATATGGCAGCAGTACTTCGTTCCCCTTTGGTAGGTTTGGATGAGGAACAGCTCGCCCGTATAGTGGGAAGCTATAATGAACAAATGAAACAGCAGAAAAACTCAAATGCTTTAAAATATGGGATGCTATATGACAAAATGATACATTATGTAAATCTGAAGACCGGGGATTTGATTGAAAACAAGTTAAACTCTTTTCTTTCCATGCTCAGATATTTGAAAGCCGAAAAGAACTACATGTCAATAAGTGAAATGATTCGATATGTGCTTGATGAGACGGGATACTATTGGTTTGTATCAGCTATGGGTATGGGCAAAAGAAGACAGGCGAATATCGATATGCTTATCAGCAAAGCAGATGCATATGAAGAAAGCAGTTTTAAGGGATTGTTTAATTTCCTGAGATATATTGAACGGTTAAAGGTGAACGATATTGATTTTGCTGAGGCAAGTGCTTTGTCTGATAGTGAGGATGTTGTCAGAATTATGACAATGCATAAAAGTAAGGGGCTGGAGTTCCCTGTAGTCTTTGTAAGCGGTCTTGGAAAGCAGCTTGCAAATATGGATGCAAGAGATGCTGTGGTTATTCATTCTGACTATTTTCTTGCTTCATATGCCATTGATACAAACAATCGTGTAAAGCAGAATACATTTGCAAGAAGCGCCATTATAAATGCGCTGAAGACAGAAATGTATGCTGAAGAAATGCGAGTATTGTATGTAGCGCTTACGAGAGCGAAGCAGAAGCTTTATATGACAGCCTGTGTCAATGATGTTGATAAAATCTTAGAAAAATGTGATAGTGTTGCAACAGGGATGGGGAAGCTTTTATATGGAGATAAACTGGCAGCTTCCTGTTTTATGGAATGGATACTTATGAGCAGAAAGATTTCTGATGGAGCAGCTTCTCTCGTTGAGCAATACAATCTGAATGGAACAGAAATATTGCTTAAAGCCAGTGAAATGGCAGCATTAATGCCTGTTCATTCAGAAAATGCAGCAAACCAAGCTTTTGATGACGGCCTGTACGAGGAGGTACAGAAGGCACTGAACTTTGTTTACAGACATGGAGCAGAGAACTATAGAAGTAAGATGTCGATAACAGAGATTAAGAGATTACAGTCTGAGGGAGAGGAAAATCCGGGCGTGCCTATGTATAAAAGTGAGGATATGCCGAGTGCATTTACACATAATGAGGACGCTGTTGATATTCCGGTACCTTCTTTTTTGCAAACGGAGCGTGAGGTGCATGGAAATGAGATAGGAACCGTAATGCATAAAATTATGGAGCTTATTGATTTTCAGAAACCTGAAAAGCCGGATATTGATAATCAAGTTGACACAATGTTTGAAAAAGGGATTTTTCAGGATTGCTTTCAGCCTCATGTGAATACGGAGAAAATATATGATATGTTAAACAGCCGCGTGGGAAGACGAATGGCACAGGCAGACAAAATCGGCAAGCTTTATAAGGAACAGCAGTTCTATGTGGCAATGAAGCCTGACAATATATGGAAGGATGAAGCTCCGTCTGATGAAATAATCGTCGTTCAGGGAATTATAGATGCCTATTTTATAGAAGACGGTCAGGCGGTATTGCTGGACTATAAAACTGACAGGGTAAGCAATATGGAGGAGCTGGTTACCAAGTACCATGTACAGCTTGACAAATATGCCGAAACGATAGAACGGCTTACAGGTTACACGGTCAAGGAGAAGATCATTTATTCTTTCTGCCTGAATGATGAGATTTCTTTTTGACAATCAGGTGTGATGTCTTGTAAATGCAACCTTGAATTGCTATAATATATCTTAGGAGAAATTTTGGTTATTTGTATATAAGGAGTACTAGATGATAAAAGCAGAGGGCTTGACAAAGGTATATGGATTGGATTTTGTTTCAGTTGACAATTTAAGCTTTCATATAAAAAAGGGTGAGATTGTCGGCTTTGTAGGGCAAAACG
Organism: uncultured Coprococcus sp.; assembly: GCA_964488185.1. Taxonomy (GTDB): domain Bacteria; phylum Bacillota; class Clostridia; order Lachnospirales; family Lachnospiraceae; genus Coprococcus. Next base: position 10,897 of record CAZATW010000037.1, read on the forward strand.
GTGCAGGTAAAACGACTACCATAAAGATGCTGACAGGTATTCTGAAACCTACACACGGCAGGGTATCAATAAATGGATTTGATATCGACGACAGCTCTCTTGATGCGAAAAGGTCTGTAGGCTATATATCAGATAATCCGGATATCTTTCTCAGACTGACAGGCGCTGAATATGTGAATTTTATAGCTGATATATATGGTGTATCAGAATCTGACAGGAAGAGACGTATGGAGGATATGGCTTTGAGATTCGGCATGGAGGACAGTCTCAATAAGCAGATGGTCAGCTATTCACATGGTATGAGACAGAAGATGATGGTGATTGCGGCACTTGTACATAATCCGCCTGTTTGGATTCTTGATGAGCCCATGACAGGACTTGACCCCAATGCGGCATATGAGTTGAAGAAGATGATGCGGGAGCATGCGGATGCAGGTAACTGTGTATTTTTCTCAACACATGTGCTGGAGGTGGCAGAGAAGCTGTGCGATGAAATCATCATTATAAAAAAGGGCAAAGACATTTATCAGGGAACTCTTGATAAACTTGTGGAGGAACATAAAAATAAATCTCTTGAGGATATTTTCATAGAGATGACACATACTAACAATTAGAACCTGAGCAGGAGCAATATGAAGGAATATTTACTGCTTTTTAAAGCAATCAGTAAAAATAATGGTATGGATATGCCTGAAAGCGGCAGCAAAGCAAAATCCTACAAAATAATGGGCAGGCTGGCATTGTGCTGTATAATGCTTCCGTGTTGTTTTATAGTGGGATTTATTGTGTATGTAATGACTCAGGCACTGATTGAGGCAGGGGGCACTACGGAGGGGCTTGAACTGATTGTTCAGCTGATGTCTGTATTCGGTGTTATATTCAGCATCATGGTTATCTTTAATGTGATGTATTTTTCGTCGGATTTACAGCATTTGCTTCCGCTTCCCATAAACCCATCGTCACTTGTTGCGGCAAAATTTACACATGCATATTTTGCAGAAAGTGTGATGGAGTTTATGATTCTGTTTTGTGGTTTTATAGGATATTTTGTGGCAGCAGGCATAAAGCCGATATCACTGATAACTGCCATATTCGGGGTATTTTTGATACCCGTCCTGCCACTTGTATATTGTGGAATTTTTTGCCTTATTATAATGGCATTTTTCAGTAGGGTAAGGCTGCTCAAAAATGTGGATTTTATGGTAGGGCTTGCGTCCTTTATCTTTGTAGGACTGTTTCTGTTGTCCTTTATACAACTGGATAGTGTTAATATTAATTCCTATATTGACAGTATGATGAATGGGAACAATATATTTATAAGCGTTATGAGAAAGCTTTTCTTTACGGTGCCACTGTTTTTAAAGGCTCTTGGGGAGAACAGCTTTATATATTTTTTCCTTTTTGTGCTTGCAAATGCTGCTGCCATTGCATTATTGCTTATACTGGGAAATGCCCTTTACTTAAAAGGGGTATTTCTTGTATCATCAAACGGTAAAACCGGAAGCAGGAGAGGTCATCAAGAAGCAGTTTCCTATGAGCGTACAACTGCGTTTAAGGCCTATTTTATCAAAGAATGTAAAATATTATACAGGACACCTGCTTATCGCAAATATTGCGTTGTGGTAAATCTTATCTGGCCTGTTTTAGTGGTGGCAATGTTTATGCTTCCATCTACAAAGGATTTTATGACGGCATTTAGGGGGGTCTTTATCAACAAGCATGTATTGTCAGATGTTATAGTGCTTCTTATGGTTCTTGCAGTTGCCTTTTTTGCAACAGCAATGAACAGTATTGCATCGACTTCCTTTACAAGAGAGGGGATTCATTTTACATTTATTAAGCATGTGCCCCTCGAATACGAAAAACAGATACAGGTGAAGGCACTTGTGAGCATATTGTATAGTGGTATAACCGTTATTATTTCTATCGTAATGTTATGCATATTTATGGGTTGTTCACCACTTAGCTATTTCTATTATATTATAATTGGAATGTTGGCTGTGGTTTTATGTACATATATTGGAATTATGCTGGATGCAACTCATCCCAGACTGAATTGGGAAGACGAATATGGTGCTCTGAGAGGAAATCTTAATGCATTTTTCAATATGGCTATTGCGATTCTTATTGCAATGGTATTGGGCGTAGTTGGCTGGCTGTTGTTTCGATATACAAGATTCAGTTCAAGACTGATTTATACAATTTATCTGGTAATGATGGTTTTAGCGTGCTACAGAATATGCAGGACTTCGATAAAGCATACAATGATAAGCATCAAAAGAGATTTATATTCATAGAAAGGATAACATGATATGAAAAGCGTAAATGCATGGAGTAAGTATAACAAAGAGGAATTGGCTGACCTTGAGAAGCTGTGTAAGGATTACAGAGACTTTCTTGACAAGGGGAAAACCGAGAGAGAATGTGTGAAAGAGATTGTAAAACGGGCAAAAAAAGCAGGTTATACGGATATAAATGATATCATAAATAGTGCGTCAAAGGTGAAGACCGGAGATAAGATCTATGCAGTATGGATGGATAAAACCGTTGCCTTGTTTAACATTGGTAAGAAGAATATTGAAAAAGGAATGAACATTCTTGGAGCACATATCGATTCTCCAAGAATGGATATTAAGCAGAATCCCTTGTATGAGAAGGATGGATTTGCATATCTCGATACTCATTATTATGGAGGTATCAAGAAATATCAGTGGGTTACCTTACCACTTGCCATACATGGGGTGGTGGTAAAGATGAATGGTGATATTGTTGATATCAATATAGGTGAGGATAAAAATGATCCTGTATTTTGTGTAACAGATTTGCTTATTCATCTGGCACAGGAACAGATGGAGAAAAAGGCGAATAAGGTGATTGAGGGTGAAGAACTGGATATATTGTTTGGCAGCAAGCCTTTAAAGGGTGAGGAGAAAGATGCTGTCAAGGCAGGGGTTCTGGCAATCTTAAAGAAGAAATACGGAATCAGGGAAGAGGATTTTATATCCGCAGAGCTTGAGATTGTTCCTGCCGGAAGGGCAAGAGAATGTGGTATAGATAAGAGTATGATTATGGCATACGGACAGGATGACAGAGTATGTGCGTATACCTCACTGATTGCCATGCTTGAAGCGGATACTCCTGAGAAAACGACCTGCTGCCTTTTGACAGATAAGGAAGAAATCGGAAGCGTTGGTGCTACGGGAATGCAGTCCCATTTCTTTGAAAATACAGTTGCGGAAATAATCAATGCAATGGGTTCGTACAGTGAGATTACATTAAGAAGATGTCTTGCTTCGTCACGCATGCTTTCATCTGATGTATCCGCAGGCTATGACCCGATTTTTGCCAGTGCATTTGATAAGAGAAATGCAGCGATATTTGGTGAAGGTATGGTATTTAACAAGTTCACCGGAGCAAGAGGTAAATCAAATTCAAATGATGCAAATGCTGAATATCTTGGCGCTATCAGAAAGATACTTGATACAGCGGATGTATGCTATCAGACAGCAGAGCTTGGAAGAGTCGATGTAGGTGGTGGCGGCACCATAGCATATATCTTATCTTTATATGGCATGGAAGTCGTTGACTGTGGTGTTGCGGTATTGAATATGCATGCACCGTGGGAGATTACATCCAAGGCTGATATATATGAAACAAAAAGGGGATACGTGGCATTTTTATTAGGTGCATAACATATGAAAAATAGAACAATTATTACAAAAGTATATTTGATTATTATAGCCGTGGCAATGATTTTACTGCCACGGCTGGTCTGCGTTGCAGGAGAGGATTATACATCTGATTATAATCAGAATGAGTTTACTGAGGATGAAGGGTTTGACAGCAGGAATGTAAACTGCATTTGCCAGTCAACAAGCGGATATATATGGGTAGGAACAGACAACGGACTTTATAGATATGATGGCAGTGAGTTTACGTTATTTTCAATGGATAGTGATACGGATGGAAGTATATATGGAATCAATTGTATTCTTCTTACGGAATCAGGAGATTTATATGTCGGAACGGAGAACTATGGTCTGTTCTTATATAACAATGGTGTGTTCAAGAGAGTTACAGAAACTTATAATATGGAAATATCCACTATCTATGAGATGTATGAGGATAAGGAAGGAATTATATGGCTTGGTACATCCCAGGGTATCTATATGCTGTCAAAGGATGCTGTAGAAGCAGTGGAAAATGAGCAGATTTGTAATTCGAGTATTGGAAATATAAGTGGATATGAAAATAAAATATATGCTGTAGCAAATGGAGATATGCTTATTACTATCACTGATAAAACAAAAATCAGTATAAAGTCAAAGTCAGATTATGGCATTGACGATATAAACAGTATGTATGTGGCTGCTGACGGAACCAGATATTATGGCTCTGTTGGCCGTGCTATTTTGAAGATTAAAAGAGGAAAAGACTATGAGCTGATCAGTACCGGCAGTATCAGAGGTATTAATGACATTTATGGTGAAGGGGATAAAATATGGATACTTTCAGATGACGGTGTAGCATATCTTACGTCTGATAGTAAAAGTCTTACGTCAGTTACGGGTTTGCTGTTCAGTGAATCCATGAGTGATATGATTGTAGACTATGAGGGAAATTACTGGTTTACCTCATATAGAAAAGGTCTGCTTTTCCTTGAAAGAAGTAAATTCAGAAATATATCCATGAAATACGGACTGGGAGAATCTATTGTAAACTGTGTTGTGGAATATGGCGGACAGCTATATGTGGGTACCGATGACGGGCTTACTATAGTAAATAGTGACGGAAAGCTTGTTACTGACAATGAGTTGGCAAATCTTCTGTCAGGAATCAGTATACGAGATATGTATATAGATTCCAATTATGATTTGTGGATATGTACTTATAGGATATATGGTGTCATTAAAGTAAATAAGAAGGGAACATATGAGTTTTATAACAGAAGTGAGTCAAATCTTGTAAGCAATTCCGTCAATTGTATTGCAGAAATCTCACAAGGGTATATGGCTATCGGTACTGAAAGCGGTATATCTGTTTTAAAAAATGGGGAAGTAGTACGAAACTATACAAGGCTTGACGGACTTGAAAATGCAGATATTCTCTCTCTTTATATGAGTGAAGACGGACTGCTTTATGCAGGCTCAAATGGTGCAGGCATGTATACGATAGATATGGAGTCTAATATCAAGCAGATAGCGATAGAAGAGGGAGTAAAATTTAATGTTATTTCGACGATAGCAGGTGGGAATAATGGTTTGTGGATAGGAACCGATAATGGACTATATTATCAGGAAGGTATCATAAGACAGATTGCTTCCGTAGATTCTACCAACAGTATCTATGATATCATTATTGATGATAGTGGATATATGTGGATATTCGGCTCAAAGGGAATCAGCAGATATTATGAGAATGATTTGCTCAGCAGTACACAGCCGGAATATGTCAGCTATACAAAGAATGACGGAATCATATCCAGTATTACGGAACGCTCTTCCAATTACATTACAAACGACGGACTGATGTATATATGCTGTGATGAGGGATTGTGCAGCTTCAATCCGGAAAATGAATATATAAATGAAGTTGCACCGAGAGTACGTATATCTTCGGTTGCAGTTGACGGAACAGAGTATAAGTTTTCGGATCTCGATGGAAAAATTAATGTGCCGGGAAATACAAACCGGATTACAGTAAAGTTTTCTGTTTTGAGTTATGTAAACCGAGCGAATATTAAAGTAAAGTATTATTTGGATGGCTTTGAAGACGAAGCGAGAACCATTTCAGGTACGGATGTTATGGAAGTGGAGTACACAAATCTGGAAGGCGGAAGCTACGAGTTTGTGTTGTCTGCTGAGAATTCCGACGGTGTTAAATGTGAAAATGATTTGACTTTTGTCATTAATAAGGAGCTGGGATTTTGGGAAACCAATATGGCGAAATCCATAATCGTTTTCGGAACATTATTTCTCTTTATTATAATACTTGTTACAATAAGAGGGATTGCCCATATTATCAAGAAAAAGACAGAGCAGGTTGAAGAGCTTAGCAAGAAAAGTGAGGAAGCAGAGAAATCCAATCAGGCTAAAGGGGATTATGTAAACTACTTGAGCCATGAGATAAGAGTTCCGCTGAATACGATACTTGGCGTAAGTGAAATGGTTATGAGAAATGCCGAGAATATTCATGATGAGCAACTGCCACAGTATCAGGCACTATACAATGCAGGCTATGAAATACTCGGTATGGTAGACGGAATATCACGTCTGTCTAATCTTATGGATGGAAGTATAGAGCTTGTAAGGAAAGAATATGCTGTTTCGGATATTATAGAAGAATTGTCACAGCAATTTAAAGGTATGGTGAATCGTGACCTCGTAGACCTTAAAGTCAGTATTGAAGATAATATTCCAAACGGATTGATAGGTGACGTATCGAGAGTAAAAGAGCTTATTACAAATATATTTGCAAGAGCGGCAAGTACTACAAAAGAGGGGTATATAAGCATAGAGGTAGACTGGAGAACAGATACATCCGCTGATAATAAGAGTAACGATAATGAATCGGATGTTGGCAGCAATGAGATTTATCTCGATTTTAAGATTTCAGATACAGGCATCGGTGTAAAGGAAGAAAGGCTGGAGCAGCTTTTTGAATTGGATGATTCATACGGTAAGGCAGATATCGGTAAGTTTGATATCAGTCTTGGACTTGCTATAGCAAAGCAGCTTGTCCATATGATGGATGGTGAAATTACGGCAGCAAGTACCTATGGTGCAGGGACAACGATTGTATTCAGCATTAAGCAGGCGGTATTTGATTATAGTTATGTCAACTATAATCTTAACAGAAAGAAGGAGCTTGCAAGACGTGATTTAAATTCAAGAATTTGGCTTCCTGATGTAAAGATACTGATAGTTGATGAATCCGAACTGGGACTTCAGGTTGAAAAAACATTATTCGATTCTTACGGACTGGTTTGCGATACGGTTACTTCAGGCTTTGATGCGATAGATAAGGTAATGGTAAATAAGTACGATATTGTATTTATTGATACGGTTATGACAGTTATGGACGGAAAGGATACCGTTCGGGAAATCCGAAATCTGGATGGTGAAGAATATAAAAAGATACCAATTATAGCGATGTCTGTAAATACGGTTGACATGTCCAGAGAGGATATATTAATATCAGGATTTAATGAAGTCCTTGTAAAACCGCTTGAATTAGATGAGGTAGAGGCTGTATTTAGAATTTTCCTTCCGGAGGAAAAGATTCAAGAAAAAACCACCGATATCGTTCAGGATGTAGATATATCACAGTATTTTGATGCTGCGCAGGTACTAAAAAAATATATAGTAGTTGATGATGCGCTTAAGATGATGGGCGGAAGCTTTGATAATTTCAATAAGTTTATTATGAACTATAAGGCGCAGTATGAAGAAGATATATATGTGCTTCAGGATTATATTGATGATGATGTAAGAAAATTCAGAAATGTAATTCATAATATCAAGAGCAGCAGCGGTAATATAGGTGCATTTGTGGTAGAGCGTAAGGCGGCAAATCTTTTGTCGGCAATTAATATCGGTAATATGCAATATGCAAAAGAAAATACAAGAGAATTCATGGCACTGATGAAGGATCTGTTTAAGGCGATTGATTTGTATATATCTAAAATAAGCCACGAAGAAAAGCCTGTCCATAAGGAACTGAAAGAGTCGATTAACAGAGGGAAACTGAAGGAGCTTCGGGCATATCTGAAGGCGTGTGAGCTGGAACCTGTAAATTCGTTGATTGAAGATATAGATGCGTATGAATATGGTGATATCGATACTGAATTCTTGAATGCATTGAAGATGACTATTGAAGCAATGGATTACGAGGGCGCCAGTGAAATTATCGACCAGTATTTAAACAGTATATAATATAAATGAAAAGAGGATAAAAGCATGAGAGTAGCAATTATTATGGGTTCAACCAGCGATATGGCAAAGGTAGAGCCGGCGGTAGGAATCCTGAAAGATTATGGTGTTTCCGTAGATGTGAGATGTTTATCGGCACACAGGGCGCATGCAGGACTTTCCCGGTTTATTGAAGAGGCAAATGGGAATGGTACAGAGGTCATTATTGCGGCGGCGGGAATGGCTGCGGCACTTCCGGGCGTTGTGGCTTCACAGACAGTCCTTCCTGTTATCGGGGTCCCGCTTTCCGGTGCAACACTTGACGGAATGGATGCGTTGCTTTCCATTGTTCAGATGCCTTCAGGTATTCCTGTCGCAACCGTAGCTATCAATGGAAGCAAAAATGCAGCATATCTCGCGCTGCAGATTATTGCCGTAAATAATGCATCAGTAAGAGAAAAGCTTCAGGCAGAACGTAAAGCAATGGAAGCTGCTGCTATGAAGGCAAACGAGGAAGTTATAGAGAAATTCAAATAGCTTAAAACAAAATTGGAAATACCCTTCAAACAAAAAATGCGGGTAAATATGTAGGACAGCATGAATTGTTAAAATATTTTTATCCATTAATTAAGATGTTATATAACATCTGTCAGGTGGGATAGAAACTTTTTAAGAATTTGCTGTCCTACTTTTTCTTTACTTTTGCCTGCTTCAATGATACCATATGGTGTGGATGGTATTCGAAAGAAACTATACCTGAGATATGCAATATATACATATGATTATGTATGTATTTTACTGGATAAGTAGGTGATGATATGAGGATTGGATTTATAGGTGCCGGCAAGGTGGGGTTTACTCTGGGAAAATATATTATTGCGAATCAGCAAAAGGAGAATTCCCCTGAGTGCTTAAAGGAGATTGAGATATCAGGATATTACAGTCTGCATAAGGAAAGCGCACAAGAAGCGGCAGAATGGACCGATACCCACTATTATAAATCATTGAAAGAAATAACAAAGTCCAGTGATGTTCTTGTTCTTACCGTGCCTGACAGTATGATAAAGAAGGTATGGGAAGAATTGCATATCCTTGATATCAAGGATATGCTCATATGTCATTGCAGTGGTGCGATGACGTCTAATATCTTTTCAGGTGTGTCAGAGGCGGGCGCCTTTGGCTATTCGATTCATCCTATGTATGCAATAAGTTCAAAAACGGAATCCTATAAGGAAATGGGACGGGCTTTGTTTTCCGTTGAAGGTGATGACAGATATCTTACACAGATAAGAGATTTTATCACTTCTATGGGAAATGAATGTGTCATTCTTTCCGGCTGTGATAAAGTTAAATATCACGGTGCGGCAGTAATGGCGAGCAATCTTGTAACAGGACTTTATTCCATGGCGGGAAAGCTCCTGATGGAGTGTGGATTTACAGCAGAGCAGACAGAAAAGGCACTTGAACCTTTGTTTCTTGGAAATGCAAAAGCCGTATCGGAAAGGGGCGCTGTAGAAAGCCTTACAGGACCTATAGAAAGAAATGATATCGATACGGTTGTTAAGCATATGAATGCATTATCAGGAAATGAAAAACGTGCATATATTGCTTTGTCAAAAGGCACCCTTGAAGTTGCTGAAAAAAAACATCCGAACATGGATTATACGGAGCTTCGCAGGTTATTGAACTTGAAAAGTGTAAAGGAGAATTAGAGTTATGAAAAACACGACGACAACAATTATGCAGATGAAGGGAACAGACAAGAAAGTATCTATGCTGACGGCTTATGACTATACAACGGCAAAGCTGTTTGATGAGGCAGGGGTGAATACCATACTTGTCGGTGATTCTCTGGGTAATGTTATTCTTGGTTATGAGGACACCATATCGGTAACCGTAGATGATATGATTCATCATAGTGCAGCGGTGGCGAGAGGGGCAAAAAATGCACTTATAGTTACGGATATGCCGTTTATGTCATATCAGGCAAGCGTATATGATGCAGTAATGAATGCAGGACGCATTATGAAGGAAGGAAGAGCAGGAGCCGTAAAGCTGGAAGGTGGCGTGGCCGTATGCCCGCAGATAGAGGCTGTTGTAAAAGCAGGTATTCCGGTATGTGCCCATCTTGGACTGACACCGCAGTCTGTAAATGCCTTTGGTGGTTATAAGATACAGGGAAGGACAGAGGCTGCTGCAAGGAAGCTTATGGAGGATGCTAAGGCTATAGAAGCGGCAGGTGCATTTGCAGTGGTGCTGGAGTGTGTTCCTGCAAAGCTGGCAAAGCTGGTTACAGAAAGTATCAGAATACCGACGATAGGAATCGGTGCAGGTCCTGACTGTGACGGACAGGTTCTTGTCAATCAGGATATGCTTGGTATGTTCTCTGATTATGTACCGAAATTTGTAAAGCAGTTTGCACATGTAGGTGACATTATGAGAGATGCCGTAAAGCAGTATATTGATGAAATAAATGCAGGTACATTTCCGGCAGAAGAACACACATATAAAATAGATGATGATATAATAGAAAAATTATATTAGAAAGCTGTATTGATATCATATAAATTATATTAATAGAGCTTCATTATAATAAAAATATAAAAGGTTATAGATTACTTTTAAAATCTAAATATATATAATAAGGAGAGCATATATAAAAATATTTAGTGTTGTGAATTTAGATTCAATGCACATTATCAACACATATTATATATATGCTATACAGATGAAGGATGATTATATTAAAAACAATAGAAGAAGTAAGAAAGCAGGTAAAGGCTTGGAGAAAGGAAGGACTCAGTGTAGGACTTGTTCCGACGATGGGTTATCTCCATGAAGGGCATCAGAGCCTTATTCAGAAGTCTGTTGAACAAAACGACAGGACGGTTGTAAGTGTATTTGTAAACCCTATGCAGTTTGGTCCGAATGAAGACCTTGAAAGCTATCCAAAAGATTTGGATGCCGATGCAAAGCTGTGTGAGGAAACAGGAGCGGATATTATATTTAATCCTGAGCCTTCAGAGATGTATGCAGAGGGATTTTGCTCATATGTAAATATGACAGGGCTTCCTGATGCTCTCTGCGGGCTGACAAGACCTGTCCATTTCAAGGGCGTTTGTACAGTCGTAAATAAGCTGTTTAATATCGTTACACCGGACAGGGCATATTTTGGCAAAAAGGATGCACAGCAGCTTGCCATTATCATGCGTATGGTAAAAGATTTAAATATGGATATAGAAATAGTCGGTTGTCCTATTATAAGAGAGGAAGACGGACTGGCAAAAAGCTCAAGAAACATATATCTGACAAAGGAAGAGAGAAAAGCAGCAGTTGTTCTCAGTAAAGCGGTAAAGCTTGGACAGCAGCTGATAGCTGATGGCGAGAAAGATGCCAAGATTGTTGTTGATAAAATGAAGGAGCTAATCAGTGCAGAGCCTTTAGCCGATATTGATTATGTGGAAATGGTAGATATGAATACAATGAAGCAGATAGATAAGGTTGAGGGACATATTCTTTGTGCTATGGCTGTCAGATTCGGAAAGGCCCGCCTGATTGATAATTTTATAGCAGATTGTCAACATATAGATAAAAACGATTAACAGAATACAATGATGGAAAATGCAGCTGGTGATTCAGTATTTAGAAATATATTTAAATGTCTGAAACACAGCTGCATATGGAGAAAAGTTATGTTAACTAATAAAACAGTAGTATTAGGCGTTACAGGAAGCATTGCGGCATATAAAATGGCGAATGTGGCAAGTATGCTCGTGAAGAAGCATGCGGATGTCCACGTCATTATGACGAAGAACGCAACAAATTTTATCAATCCAATAACCTTTGAAACATTAACAGGCAATAAGTGTCTTGTAGATACTTTTAACAGGAATTTTGAGTTTCATGTAGAGCACGTTGCTTTGGCAAAGAGAGCGGATATATTTATGGTTGCTCCTGCTTCGGCAAATGTTATAGGCAAGATTGCAAATGGGATAGCAGATGATATGCTGACAACTACGATTATGCCTGCACGCTGCCCGAAGCTGATTGCACCTGCAATGAATACGGGGATGATTGAAAATCCTATCGTTCAGGATAATCTTGATAAATTGAGAAAATTCGGTTATGAAATCATTGAATCTGCAGACGGATATCTGGCTTGTGGAGATACGGGGAAAGGGAAGCTGCCTTCTGAAGAATTATTAGTTGACTATATCATGAAATATATAGCCTGCAAGAAGGATATGGCAGGCGTGAATATTCTTGTAACAGCAGGCGCAACAAGAGAGGCTATTGACCCTGTCAGATATATAACCAATCATTCTACAGGTAAGATGGGATATGCCATTGCAAAGCAGGCGATGCTTCGTGGAGCAAATGTTACGCTTGTAACAGGAAAGACAGATATAAAACCGCCTGAGTTTGTTAAAGTAGTTAACATAACATCTGCTCAGGATATGTATGAGGCTGTAGTATCAGAGAGCCAAAAACAGGATATAATAATAAAGGCGGCTGCGGTAGCTGATTACAGACCAAGTCAGGTGGCAGACAACAAGATTAAGAAAAATGACGGCGATATGTGTATTGCGCTTACCAGAACAAAAGATATTCTCGCATATTTGGGAAAACAAAGAGAAGAAGAGGGACTGAACACTCAGATCATATGCGGATTCTCTATGGAAACACAGAATCTTATAGAGAACTCCCGTGCAAAGCTTCTTAAGAAAAAGGTTGATGTAATTGCGGCAAATAACCTTAAGGAGCCGGGAGCAGGCTTTGGTGTAGATACGAATGTTCTCACCCTTATTTCAAGGGACAATGTATGTGAGCTTCCGCTTATGGGCAAAGAGGAATGTGCGGATAGGCTGCTGACATATCTGATGGAGCTGAGGAAATAAAGAGATGCATTTTGTTCACTTTAATCAGCGTGCATTAAATTAACAATTTTTAGGAGTCATATGCTTTGATTATTATAAAAAGAGAAAAGTTCAGAACGGTTTGCTTTGTACTTTTTATTATATATATTGTTATCATTGTCTACTTTTTGATTTTTAGTGATAGAATACCAAATGGTGAAAGAAGAGTTAATCTTATACCATTTACGGAGATAAAAAGATTTATAACATATAGAGGAGCCGCCATATCAAATACCAGTTTTATGTTTAATATTGTGGGCAATGTTGTGGCTTTTATGCCATTTGGAATGTTAATCAGATGGGCAAGAAATAAGAGAACAAATGCATGGATCGCATTGCTCTATTCATGTTCCTTTACGCTGCTGATAGAGACAATCCAGTACATAACGAAGCTTGGTGTGTTTGATGTGGATGATATCATTATGAATACAGTAGGCGGTATGCTTGGGTATCTGATTTATTACATAACTGCGAGGATATACAGGAGATATTATGCAAAAAAATAAGAATTTTAAGGTTGCGCCGATGGGACATGCATCGGATACAATCATCTCATACTTTTTAGGTGGTCTGAGTATGGTATTTGTTGTACTTTCAATTGTAAAGTCCATCATATCCAAGGGACATGTGGAGAGAGTATATGGTGTACTCTTGGTGAGTGCTTTTGTTATGTCGATAACCGGAATCCTTTTTGGTATCATAGGGTACAAGGCAGAAGAAGGCAGTTTATTTGGTAAGAAGGTTTCCGTAGTGATTAATGCTGCGGCATTTATCCTGGCAGGAATATTTATGTTGAAGGGAATATAACGGATGGATGAAAGATTAAGAAAACAGATGGATTTTATACTTGAGGTTGATAAATCGAAAATGGTAGGTCGTCAAACATATTTGTCAGATGGCTCAAGGAAAGAAAATGATGCTGAACATTCATGGCATCTTGCGCTAATGGCCGTGCTTCTTTCAGAGTATGCAAATGAAAAAATAGATGTACTTAAAACAGTTACCATGGTACTGATTCATGATATCGTGGAGATAGATGCAGGAGATACATATGCATATGATGAAAAGGGGAATGAAACAAAAAGAGCAAGAGAGCTGGCTGCTGCCGACAGGATTTTTCATATTTTACCGGAAGATCAGGCAAAATATATGCGGAGTCTGTGGGATGAGTTTGAGGAAAATGTTACGGCAGAGGCAAGATTTGCCCATTCATTAGATAATTCACAGCCGGTATTGCTTAATGATGCGGCAGGCGGACCAGGCTGGAGAGAACATAAGGTTCGTGCAGCGCAGGTATACAGAAGAAACGAGATAACAGGTCTTGGTTCAGAGACGCTCTGGAAATTTGTTGATGAGTTGTTTAAGAAAAATATTGAAAAGGGAAACATCATTGACGGATAGAGATAGCTTTATTCTAAATGGTATGTAAAAAGGATATTGGGGTTGAAGATATGAATTATTATAAGGATTGTATAGAAGAATATGATGATATGGAGGAACGGTATGGACTGATGATGGAGCGTATCAGGCAGATACCGGATGAGTCACTTGTTCCTCTTCCGTTCAGAGATTATTTTGCATCAACGGCAAAGTTTATTTTGATGATAGATGAGGTCGTACAGCAGCTTAAAACAGGCGGGCTGGATAACCTTTCTCAAGATGAGCTGACAGATATGAATGCAAGGCTATATTCGGATATAATAGGTGATCATTATAAAAACAGTTATGCCAATTATGAATATTCGTATCATGCCATGGAATCTTTCATACAGGAAAATGAGCAAACAGAAAATAAGCTTGAAGAAAGTGAAATTAAGGAAATCTCACAGCTTCTTACTTTTTTGTATAATGAAATAAGAGGTATGACAGTCTACGCATTTGAAGGCCGACTGATTGACATAACCTTGTTTGCGGAGCTTTTCGTGCAGATATATTTTATGTGTCAGGAGCAGATAAACGTAAAGCAAATGAAAGAGGCGATATACTATTTTGAAAATGATTATGCAGAATATTTTATGGGCTATCGTATTAAGGAACAGCTTGAGCCTGCTCTTTCATTTGCCACGGATATTATTATGAACAGTGATTTGACGGATTTGTCATATCTTTATAAATATGGAGAGTACATCGGATATAATGAAATAAAGACTGCGGAATTCTTCAATACTTTGCCGCAGGCGGAAATCGATGCAATGGCTTCTACCTATACCGAAGGCTTTAGAGAGGGCTATGTGGCAGCTCGTATTGATATGAGCAAAAAGAAGACCGTGAATATCAGATATTCAGTTGGACAGGAAAGAATGATAAGGGCCGCTATAGTCCAGTTTCGGAATATGGGACTGGAGCCGTTATGCTTCAGATATGCCGTAAACAGGATTAACAGAAGATTAATCAACAGAGTCGGATATACATCTACCGTACCGAATAAGCAGCTTGAATATGACCATCGTATGGATGAAGCTTTATTCTTAGATAAGAAGCTTATGGAGCGCAAGCTGGAGATTTTAAAGCAGGTATATAAGAGCTATGAATATCAGGCAATGGTATATGCAGGACCAGCCTGTATAGAAATATTCGGAGAAAATCCTTTTGAACCGGAGAACTCTCCGTATTCACCTGTTCTTTCAAAGAAGCAGCAGGAGATAACGGTATCTTATGCAAATGCAAGTGCACAGATTGTAAATGATTATATACCAGGAGATAAATACAGCTTTACAATAATAGCATATCCCGTACCGGAAATAGGCAATCATTATGAGGAGATATTCAGGGAGACGGTTAGGATTAATACGCTGGACAATGATATGTATAGAAGGATTCATCAATTTATCATTGATGAGCTTGATAAGGCAAAAAAGGTTCATGTTGTCGGCAGAGACGGCAACAAAACAGATATAACCGTCATGATGCATGAACTTGAAAATCCTGAAAAGGAAACCAATTTTGAGAATTGTGTTGCAGATGTGAATATTCCTGTGGGTGAGGTCTTTACTTCGCCAAAGCTTACGGGAACGGAAGGTGTGTTACATGTAAGTGAGGTATTTTTACATGATTTGAAATTTATCGATTTAACACTTACCTTTAAGGATGGGAAAATAGCAGAATATACATGTAAGAATTTTGACAGTGAGGAAGAAAATAAAAGCTTTGTAAAGGAAAACTTAATGATGGGAAGGGATACACTTCCGATAGGAGAGTTTGCTATAGGTACCAATACAACCGCATATGTAATGGCAAATAAGTATGATATTGTGTATAAGCTTCCTATACTTATTGTAGAGAAGATGGGTCCTCATTTTGCAGTGGGTGATACCTGCTACAGCATGAGTGAAGAGAATGTATTATACAATCCTGACGGAAAAGAAATCGTTGCCAAAGACAATGAATGTTCCCTTCTGAGAGCTACAGACATGTCAAAAGCATATTTTAACTGCCATACGGATATAACAATTCCGTATGATGAAATCGGGGGTATTTATTCAATTCATGCCGATGGTACAGAAGTTCCGATTATCCTTGATGGGCGTTTTGTACTTTCGGGCACAGAAAAATTGAATGAGCCATTTGAGGAGAAAAATTAGAATAATCAATAGAGTGGGATAAAGCCTTTCCTTTTTGCTTTCTTATTTAATATTATTTAATAACAGAGATACGTTTATATCGTTTGTTAGAGTAAAGTGAATTATCTGCCTGGGAAATTAAATCCTCCATTTTAACGTCCGTATCACATATGAATTCTGACACACCGACACTCATTTCAATAAAATATGGTTTGCCGCAGTTTTCATTTAACTCGTCGGATAATTCGTTTATCCTTTCTTGTACATATGTTACAAAGTCAGGCTCATCCACAAAGGCAAAGCATACAAATTCATCTCCGCCAATTCTTCCGATAATATCTTCGGTTCTGAAGCTGCTCAAAAGGATATTTGCAATATTCCTGAGTGCAAAGTCTCCGTCCTTATGACCGAATTTATCATTGACAACCTTAAGTGAATCCATATCGGCAAAAAGCAGCATTGCTTTACGATTGCGGTTTGCAGGCATGTTAATCAAAAATTCAACCTTTTCCATAAAGCCACGACGATTATTTACACCGGTCAGCTCATCAGAAGTGGACAGGTGGTTCAGCAGCTCATTCTTTTCATGAATTTCATTTAAAGACATCCGAAGCTGCTCCTGTATAGTAGTCTGTTCTTCAAGCAGTGCCATATACTTTAGTGATGCACCAAGCTGAAGACTTGTTGAATAGATGTTTTTAAAGTTCGAGACATCGGTATTACATATGAAAAGACCGTGGTGCTGTTCATTTGTAAAAATCGGAACAAGAACGGCGGTAAAACGCTTATCATAGTATGTATACTCGTTGTCAAATATTTCTATGGATGGTGTCCTTCTGGATTCACCAAACAATACTCCTTTATTATTGGCATTATAGTATGCCTGAAGGAACAGTGATTTTGGAATAATCCAGTTTCCCTTTTTGGTTATCTTGATGTCGTCGTCATATGTATATATATATGCGCCGTCAAAGCCTAATTCATTTAGCTTGTTGATTATGAGTGAATAGGTCTTCTCTATATCTTTACCATATGTAAGCGTATCTCTGGTGATATAAATGGAGGACCAGGCACTCATTTTGTTATCTCTCATTTCGTTGTAGAGCTTTGAAGAGAGAAACAGTGATATGATACTTGTAATGTGTGAATTCAGTCTGTTAAACTCCAGTATCTTTGCAGGATTTGTTTCTCTTGCGGTATATAAGGATGCAAATTTCCTAAATACAAGCGAAATCTTTGGTATAGAGAAAAAATCCGTGAGAGGAGAGTTAAGCAGAGCTTTAAGCTTATCTATAATAGATTTTTTAGGATATTTGACTATTGCAGGATTTTGGGCAACGACAATGATATCCTTGAATATGCAGTTAAACTTGTCGTATACCATGTTGGCAAAAAATGAATCAGCAATATCACTCAGTAATATTTTATCAAGCATGATAATAATTTCATCTATTGACATGACGGCATTGCTGTCATTATTATTGCTTTCAATCATCTCGGCAGTATTAAAAAGCTCGCAGTTGCAGGACAATCTTTGTATAAAATGGGATTGCAAAATTGATGATTCGATTTTTCCCGTTTTACATAGTGCGATAGCCTCATATACAGACCTGTAACCCAAATCACAGGAATTAACGCTGACAGTAGTAAGCGGTGGATCCATAGTAACACCTACAGGCGAATCGTCAATTCCGATAACGCTGATATCAGAGCCGATTTGAATGCCTCGTCTTTTAAGCTCGGTATAGCCGCCGATAGCCATCTGGTCGTTTGCAAATATAATTGCATCAGCATCAGGATTATTATCAAGTAATTGACCGACTATTTCGGTTGTATATTCGGACATATCACCATAGACAATCATACTTTCGTAAACGGTAAGGTTGTTCTCAGCCATAGCCTGACGGTATATTTCAAGACGCTGCATGGCATCAGCATTTGTTGTTCTGCCACTTACAAAGCAGATGTGCTTTCGGTTATGCACATAAATTAAATGCTCAATAGCTGTTCTAAGTCCTTGGGTACTGTCTGTCTTTAAACATGGATATCCCGTAATCTGAGTATCTAAAGTAAGTATAGGGATTCCTTCAAAATGAGACAAAAAGTCGTTGATATTTTTTTCAGACAAAAACGGAGCTATTGCACCGACGGACACAATAAGAGCATCCAGACAATCCGGATGTGCATAGTAATATATGGAGTTATACTGGTAATCATATAACTCATTTTCAGGATCGTTAAATGATGAATTTAAAAACATGCCGGGAAATACAATAAGATTTACGTCCAGTTCTTTCGCAGCATATTCGGCACCTTTACAAACCTCAAGGGCATAATCATTATCTAAATGACATGTAAAAAGACCTATATTCAATCTGTTGTTTGTCATATATTACTCCTATTTGCACAGAATTATAATTATATGGTAATTATCACATTAAGTGATAATTGAATTAGTTATGCAGCTCATCAATGGTTCATACACTAGCTTATAGTATATACCGCATCTATTATAACATAATGTTAAATGTTTATCAAATCTAAATATAGGATAGTTTGTGTCAAGTAATCGTTGGCAACTTTCTCTTTGTTTTTCTCAATGATA
>CAZATW010000038.1:0-29395 GCA_964488185.1 uncultured Coprococcus sp.
CTGAAAAGGTATGCTTTTTCAGTAATATACCTATCTCCTTTAGTTAGACTTTTCGTATTTTACAGCCTTACTGTAAAAAGTCTTTGGTAGCATATTACAATCCTCTGCAGCTTGTTTCATGCTAATTTTTCCACATCTCCAATCTTTATGAGCCTTATAAAAATTATCAGGTATCGGTATCGGTGGACGCCCAAACCTTACTCCTCTTGCTTTTGCAGCAGCAATACCTTCTGCCTGTCGTTGTCGAATATTGATTCGTTCATTTTCCGCAACATACGAAAGCAACGATAAAACAATATCACTTATAAATGTTCCCAACAAATTCTTTTCTCGCCTTGTATCAAGAAGTGGCATATCAATTACAACAATATCTGCTCCCTTTTCTTTTGTGATAATTCTCCATTGTTCGTTAAGGTCTGCATAATTTCTTCCTAATCGGTCTATTGATTTTATAAATAACACAGTATTACTATCTAACTTTTTCAACAGTCTCTTATATTGCAGTCTGTTAAAATCTTTTCCAGACAACTTATCCATATAGATATTCTGTTCCATGACTCCATTTTCAAGAAGTGCCACTTTTTGCCTATCCTCATTCTGTTCCCGAGTGCTGACACGCATATAACCTAATATTTTCTTTTGTTCCATAAATACCTCCTTAATCAAAGCTAATAATATATTGCATTTACTTAGCAATATTGATATGAATTCAATTTATCCGCTTTTTCTTAATTGCTGTCTGTTTATTCCTTTTTACATATGGTTTTCTCCATATTGTATACATAATGAAAACAGTAGCTCTCACAATTTTTATCAATCTCTATATCGATAGATAGAATAATCTTACTATTATAATATAGTAATAAAAATGTGGTTCTATTGTATAACATATACCAGCTATAGAATTTTATAGACTATTTATAAGAATTTGATAAACCACTTTTTGAATTTTGTATACCACCTTATTCATAAAAAATAACCTTATTTTATACCCTTTTCACTTTTTTCAAGGATACGTTAAAGGTCTGACGGACATGTTTAAAAAAATTAGTCTGAAGCAATTAAGAAAAAAGCGCACTTATCCCTTGGTGCTATTCGTTGTAGAGTATGTTATTGACTGTATTGGCTATCTCAAGTGTGCTTTGATGCCTTATCCTGTAAAGCAATATTTTAAGATACGCTTCATGGTTATTTATTCTATTGTTTTGCTGAAGATATAGACTTATGGCTGATACAATGTCTTCTGATGTAAGCTTTTGATACTCTGCAATAAGCACCTTATGTGGCAACTGTTCGCCTTTGTAATTAAAAGTCTTTGACTTCGCATTAAATTCATGTCTTATGATATCAAATGTTGCATCTACATATTTATCAGCTATATTCTGACTGCGAGCTAACGATATCACTTCATCATAATTATAATAATCCTGTATCATTTTATCCGTCCAGTCAGCATCAATGCCATCAGTATCTATTGTTTCAATACTAACCTGACTGACGCCACTTCTGTCAGATGCTCCATGATGAAGGAAGGCATTAACATCTTTCCTGTATCGTTTCTTTTTTTGATTATCGTCTGCAGCTTCTTCAGACCCTATACCTCCAAGCAGCTTTGCATCATCACAAAGTGTATACCGGCATGATGTCATTTTTCCGCTAGAGGAATTATAATAAGTTTCCTTCCTTATTATTCCCTTTGAAGCAAGCATATTTATATATTTTGATACTGTCTTAATACAACAGTCAGTAGCAGATGCAAGAGTTTTTAATGATGGAAAGCAAAATCCGGTCTTACTGTTTCTATATCTCATTAATGCAATATATAATGATTTTTCACGCACATTAAGCTTTTTGCTCTCAATAAAATCATAAAAAACCTTCACGAAAGAAAAGGATACTGACGGAAGAATTCCGGATCCATTGTTGTAGTCAGACCTATTCTTAATGATACTTATATATTCGTCAAGCATTTCTTTTCTTTTATTTGTCTGCCAAAAGTCCGGGATATCGCAAAGATAATAATGATTTACTCCATAGCTGCCATTTAAAACGATAACACGCTCCTTCTTTATCAGCCCTTTTTGAGCAAGGGTATCTATTACTGATATCACCTTTGCCCGGCAGATACCTATTGCATCCGCAATAGCACTATAAGAGCTGCTACAAAATCCAGCAATATTTGTATTCTTTTTTAGGTATATGTATATCTGTTGCTCGTATACATCTGTTATTTCTTTTAACGATGCAATTGAAACTTTTAAAAACTGTCTGTTCATATTCCACTCACTTCTACTCTTCCAGCATCTATTCCTAATCATAGTTTAATATCATAAAAACTCAGTTGTTGAGGGATATCATAATTCATCCATATAGTTTCAATCCTTGATAACCCCTTCTCTGCCTGTGTTTTCTTTGTTTCCTTATGCCAGCCTTTTAGTAAATCGTTATACAACTTATTATCATATCCAGATATCATTATTTTTCCCGGATGTAATTTAAGCTTTTTTAGAAGCTGCACATGATCATCTTCTTCCATCTCGTATTTATAAAGATAATTTTTCCTTGTACCATGCATATACGGAGGGTCTATGTACATAAATACATCTGATGTATCATAACGATTTATCAACTCTATCGCAGGTAGATTTTCAATCTGTACTTCTTTCAATCGTTCTGAAGCAATTTCAATAATCTCTGGCAACTTACTCCATGCTTTTGCCAGATTCGGTGAGATTGTCTGCTGTCCGGACTTAAATCCGGTTCTATAATTGTTTGAGCATCCGAAGCCCATCCAGCATCTAACACAAAATCTTCTCGCTTTTTCAATGCTATCTTCTGTTTTCTCATAAGCCATATAATATTCAGCTCTGGAATATGGCGTTAATTCAATTAGTCGTTTTAATTCATCCGGTCTGTCTCTAAGAACACATTTCTCCTCCTTAAACAGTTATTTATCTAAACGGTAAATCGTCTTCTATTCCTTCAGGTATACTCATAAAACCTTCAGCATTTACATTCGATGGTTCCGGTCTGCCTGTGGCAGCTCCTGAAGTATCTTTTGATTTACTTTCAGCAAACTCCTGATCCTCAACAACAACATCAGTAGTATAGACTTTATTCCCTTCTTTATTGGTATAGCTGCCTGTCTGTATTCTTCCTGTAACAACAAGCTTTATCCCCTGATGAAAATATTTTTCCGCAACTTCCGCATGCTTTCCGAAAGCAACGCAACTAATAAAATCTGCTGTCTGCTCATTATTTCTGTTAAATCTTCTGTCTACAGCAAGCGTATATCTTGCTATAGCAGTAGGCTCATCACTCTGTGAGTATCTTATCTCCGGGTCTCTTGTTAATCTTCCCATTAAAATTACCTTATTCATTTGATTTTCCTCCTCTTTTTGTATTTATATTTCTACGCACAAATCAAGCTGTTTTCTAGCCCATTCTGCATTATCATTTATAAACATGCTGCATTTGTCTTTAAAAATAAGGCATTCTCCATTCTCTACATTCCTTTCAACAATTATTTCTTGTATATATTCAACATTTTTACCTATATAAACACAAAATAATAACTGTGCATATGCTGTTGTAGCTCTGACAAATTGATTGTAGATTCTTTCCTTTTCTTCTTTACTATTTTTATGCTCTATCAAATACTGTTTCGCATATATATACTGTTTATAAGCATATTTTTGTGCCAGTTTCTTAAGTATTGTACTCATATCCGTTTTTCCTTCCTTGTATTATTGCAGTGAATCAATAAAATCAAGAGCAAATTCCGGAACATCATATTCCTCATCCTCAGAACTTGCCGCCAGCTCACTTTCTTTTAATAATTTCTGTTCTTGTAACACTTCCTGCCCTTTTTTCGGCACCGCAGGCTCTTTTGAAAACGGAAGGGGTTTATCAGTATCACATTTATCAAGAAGCTGCTTTACCTGCTTTTCCAGCTTATAAAGTCTGACTTCCATGCCCTGCATGTTTTCACGCATTTTGTCAGTAAGCTTAACATCTGCCTTGCCTATCTTCTCACGGTCTGATGATATAAATGCATCCGCTGCATCCCCTTTGTCTGACACGGCTTCCCACTCGGCAATATATTGATTAATTGCAGCTATAATAAATCTGTTTCGGGTTCTCCTGTCTCTTCTCCTGTCAAGATTATCAAACACCTTCAACATCTTTTCGTTCTCAGGTTTTCTTACATTTACCATAAGCCGCAGATTTTTATAGTCATATTTACTACTCATTTACACCATCCCTCTTTTTACATTCCATTGCTTTTGCAAGTACCTCATACCCTATTGCATTTGCCTTTATGTCTGTTATGTAACTCACACATTCACTTGTTATGCTGCTATGTTCTTTCATTATCTTAGCTCCGCCTCCCATGATGAATGTCTGTGTAAATTCATAATTGATTTTATTCTGCCGAAATAGGTTGAGTATCGTGTCCGTCCACGATTTCATCTCATCCTTGCACAGCTTTACTATTTTATCCGGCATTACCATCTCTTTGCCTAATATAATGTCTATAATCTGGTCTCCTGACAGCTCTGTTTGATATGTCCTGCTCATAGCCTCATTTATGCTGCTTATGAGATTTGTGATTCCATACTGCAACGTCTTTGCCCTAGACAAATCAACGATATGGTCTGACGTAATAGGCACAATCTCTGTTGTTCCGGTTCCAATGTCTACTAAGTTACATCCACCCTTTATACTGTTAAGACGTGGCACTATGGCTGCATACCCCTGCGGAAATACATAAATATTATTAATCTCAATGTGATACTCTTTATCTTCATATGTATAGTTTATTTTTTTATCTTGCGACAAATAAGAAATAAGTGCTTCCTTTTCTGCTCCATACCGTGTAAGCGGAATACCTACTGCAAGTGATATATTTGCACTTAGAATAGGCGTATGTTTAAGCTCTTCAGCAATTGCTGCAAGTGTCAAAATATAATAATCCTCACTTGCTGTCTTATCTCCTGTAAGACCATCCGATGCACATCCTACTTGATAATATTTCTTTTGATAACCTACTACTCTTGTATTTACCGGTGGTTGTGTATCAAATACAGCTACCCCACTTGCAAATATACTGTTTTTTGTTTTCATATACCCATAACCGTGGTCAATTCCTATTACCATCATTATTCCTCCCATCCTGCTTGTTTAACTATACGCTCTTCATCATCCTTAAAATATTTTTCCACTTTTGTTTTTGATAATAGAAACAGCTTATCTTTTATCATATTTTTTTCACTCCTTCTCCTTTTTTCTATTCATTCTCAAACTTTAATATATTTTCATACAGCTTGTCCCCCTGGCTTTTAAGAAAAGAAAGCCACTCCGCAGAGGAAAGCATACTGAGCTGTTCATACTCACTATAAGCCATCAGACTGATTACCTTTGCTTCATTTTTCAATATTGGGCTTATAACACCTTTTGCACGTCCTATTTCCTTTGCTATTTCTCCTTGTGTAATTGTTGCACCCTGACACCATGCCAAATTTGCAACATGAAAGTGCAACGGAAGAATATCTGCCGTTTTTGCAAAGCATCTGTATATTCTGTTTATTTCACGTTCTGTTTCTTCGTTCGATTCAAGCATTTGCTGCAAATCTGTTATTTCATCGGTTATATACCTTGATTGAAGCTTCATCGCCTTTAATGCTGTTGGGTCTGATATATGATTTGTTTTTGATACTGCTCCAGCCGTAAGCTTAACCGCTGATGTTGCCGTTATCGTGTCATGCATCTCCTGAAACCTTAGCAGTTCTTCCATGACAGACCTTCTTACTTCATCAATCCTCTTTCTATACAGTTCTATATTACGAAGAGTTCTTACAACATTCTCCGGTCTATAATTTAATTTTTCCTCTTTATTATTCGGACTCATGTCTGCTTCCCTCCCTTAATCTTCCGAAAAATCTATAACTGTACCTATATCGTCAAGCTCATCTATTGCTTTTATATCTGTAAGCTTCATTAATATGGCTTTTGATGCTTCTGCCGGGAATAATATTTCTCCCTGCACATATACTCGTTTGTTCAGGTTACCTCCATGAATATATCTCCTAAAATACTCAAAAAGATATTTGTTGTAACAAAGAACAGATACGTAGCCTTTATGTCCGCTTCTCCCTACCACAAGCGTAAACCACATACCGCCCTTAAATTCCTCCGCAGCCTTTCCGATTCTGCCAACAAGCTGCACCTGATTTATGTATAACTCTTCCACTTACTGCACCACCTTATATGTTCCAATTTCCCCTCTAAATACCTGTCTCCATATTCTCCATATTTACATTTATGCTACCTTATTTGTTACCTGCTTCGTCCTTTTCGAGCCTGTGTTTTTTTCGATTCTTTCGCTGGAGTTTCCTTTAGGTCTTCTTTCTCATCAGAAGATTTTTCCTTTGTCGGGAAAGACAAAGCCTGCTCGCTTTTCTCCGAAAGTGGTGTCTCTTCTGCTTTTACAATTTCCGGTTCTTTTGATTGTGCAAAAGATTTCTCAATAGAATGTTCCCTTTCGTTAAGGATTTTTTCATACAGCTTACTTCGGAAATCTGCTGTTATCGGATAACAGATATTTTCATATGTACCATCCTTTTTCTTGTAGGAAGGCATGGCGACAAACATTGTCTTGTCCTGCTTGTTTTCTCTAATTTGAATAGAATTACATACAAAATCATCACTTATCCGCATTTTTACGGATGTTCCTCCAAATGTATCTCTTGTATCAACAGAAACATGGAATACTTCTGTCTGATATGTCGTATAGAACCTTACGGTCTCTCCACTTTCAAGAGACTTTGCGGCTGCATCCGTCATCTTGTCCACCATTTCTCTTGTAATCGGATGGAAATAATTTTCATATTCTCCATCCGCCTTCTTATAGCTCGGCATGGAAACAAAGAATCCTTTTTCACTGTCGTTTTTAACCAAACGGATGTTGTTAAATTTCATCTGTCCGTCTACGACCAAACTTGCAAGCCCTATTACATTACTGTTTTCATTCTCTAATTTTGTTACCTTAATATCATACATACCTTTTTACCCTTCCACCTCTCGGTGTCCTTTCATCCTTTTTACCTTATATGAAAGACAGGTACTTAGAGGGAAAATCGGTATTCATCATCTACTACGACCTTTTGCATGGCAAAAATTAGGTTTTACAACTTCAATATCATTAAGTATATTGTCATAAACCTCGTTAGAAGCATTTATAATTTCCGCTACTGTAAACGTCTTATCATCTGGATATTTATTAAACTTACGAAGGAGCATATCCATTCCTTGAATCATTGTTTTCTGTTTTTCTGTCATATCATTACCACCTTAACTCAAGCTATTTTCAACCTCTTCCATTCTCATCTTATATAAGAATTTATACATTTCTTCTTCCTGAGCTTTTCGTCGTTCCAAGCCTTCTTTCCCCTCCTCTCTTTCTATATATACAGCTCTCATAAATTCAGCTGTGGCTTCTTTTATTTCTTTCATTCGTATTTCTTCTTCCAATGGTGTACGTTCCGGCACATATACTTCCGCATGACAATTTCCTATGTCTAATACTTTATGCAATTTATATTTAACATCTTTCTTCTTTTTCATAAGACTACCCCCTTCTTTCGATATTTCATCTTATGATTTGACTGGTTGTACTAATTCAGGATTTATCTCCAGCTCCATTTTTTAATTCATTTTGAAGTATCGAAGAGAAAAAAATATCTGGAAATAAGAATGTAATAGGCAATTTATAATATTCACTTATTTTATATGCTAATTGAATACTGGGATTACGTGTTCCTAACTCTAAGCTACTTAAGTG
This sequence comes from uncultured Coprococcus sp., assembly GCA_964488185.1. Lineage (GTDB taxonomy): Bacteria > Bacillota > Clostridia > Lachnospirales > Lachnospiraceae > Coprococcus. The sequence continues at coordinate 7,844 of CAZATW010000038.1, forward strand.
CTGCTGTGAAATGCCTAAATCATCAGCTACTACAGATTGCTTTTTATTGATACGAGCATTTACTAATTCCTGTCGCATTAAGAAAACCTCCTATTTCTATAATATATTTATATAATATACTTCTTTATGTTGTATGTCAATCAATTTAACTTCATTTTGAAGTTAGATTTCGTGATTTATGTGTACTATATTAAATCTGAGGTGAACTGATGTTACGATTTAGAGAAAAAAGAATACAAAAAGGATTAACGCAAGAAGATTTAGCCAAACAATTAGGTGTATCGCAGCAAACTATTAGCCAATATGAAAATGGGACAAGGGAAGCTAGCTATGATATTTTAAAAAGTTTATCTTCACTTTATCAAGTACCTATCGATTATCTTTTAGGTATATCCATTACATACTCAAATGCTGATATATGTAGCAATAAATCTTTACTTTCTTCTGATGAGCAAAAGTTAATTGAAACATATCGTTGTCTTAACGAAGATGAAAAACAGGTAGTACTTGGCAAAGCCATTGACTTGAAGTTAACTGGAACAACAACAAAGAAGAAAAAAGATATCGGATAAAAGATAAAAAGATTATTGAACTACTATAAATTTCCTTGAAATATACTAAATGATTTTATAGGAGGATATTTATATGAATTTAGGTATTGTTCTTTCTAAATTAAGAATTGAAAGACACCTTAGTCAGCGAGATTTGTCTATTCAACTAGGTGTAAGTTCTGGAGCTATAGGTATGTGGGAAACCAACAAACGCTTTCCTGATTTAAATATGCTTGTTAAGATAGCAAACTATTTTAATGTAACTACAGACTACCTTTTAGGTTTAACGTCTATTCGTTCTAACAATGATATCAATGTTATTGGCAACAAAATATCTCTATCTGAAGATGAATTGAAATTAGTTAATACTTATAGGAAACTGACTTCTGATGGAAAACAGATAGTAATTGGTAAAGCTATTGACTTGAAATTAACCGAAACAATAGCAAATAGGAAAAAAGATATCGGATAAAAGATAAAAATATTATCGAACTACTATAAAGGAGGAATGTATTATGCAAAAGAAATGTCGGTGTTGTGGTCATATTATTAATGATAATGCAGATATTTGTAGTTCCTGCCGTTCCAGACTTTCACAAGAACAATATTTACTTCTTTTAAGTCTCTTTGACAAGCAGGACACTCAAGAGGAAGAAGCTAAACAGTATAAACAACTTCACTACTATCAGACTATGCAATATAACCATGTTATACAGCATCAATCAACTCATATAAACAATCTAAAAGATACGATTCCAGCAGAAAAAGAAATACTAAAGAAGTTAGCGATAAATGATGCAGCACCTGTTATATTTGAAGTTCTGCTATCCCAAATTAAAAACAGTGACAATAACTTCAACGTATATATGCCAAATGGAATTTTACAAGTATATGCCTCTGCTATTTTAAAATGTGACGGTCATATCTTTATTACTTTGCCTAAAAATAGGCCATATAGACTTTTTGACACAACTGACTTAAAAAGCGAAAAGGAATATAGCGCACTAGAATTATTAGTGCAAAATTCCAATTACATAATGTCTAAAAATAATCAACCCACCCAACACAACATACAAAAAAAGAGTCGGGGAAAGACTAGATAACCAATTGTCGTGGTTAAGCATTTTTGTAACACTTTGACTATAAATGTATTAACCTTTAAAACTCTAATCTACTATAAAAATATCACTCCCTTCTTGACTTTTTTCGTTAATCATATGTATCATAGATAAAGAATATTTTTGTATAGAAACATAAGGAGACATACCTAAATGAAGGCAATATCAGCCATGAATAGAGAAGAATTAATGCATTTTATTGCTTACATTATTCCTCCTGTAAGAAAATATACTGAATGCATGAAACATAGGAATAAAGAGAAACTTCATGCAATGCTAATTAATCTACTTTCCTGTTTCCCTGAAATTAATCTTATTCCTACTGAATACCGTAATCCAGATATATTATTATCCCTATATGTATATCTTGGAAAACATCACGCATTGAACTGGCAAGAAACAATAGAACTATACACATTTGAAAATAAGAAAGACCAACAAAAACTATCTTAGGAGATGTTTTAGATGAGAACCTATTATACAGAAACCTTTAAACCAACAGAAATTTTAGAATACCTGCGTAAATCACGCTCTGATGACCCTTTGCTGTCTGTAGAAGAAGTTCTTTTAAAGCATGAGCATATCCTAAACGATTATGCATTACGCAATTTTGGTGATAAAGTCCCGGATGATAATACCTATCGTGAGGTTGCATCTTCAGAAACGATAGACGGACGTCCTGAAATGCTTAAGCTGTTAAAAGAAATTGAAAATCCACGTATTAAAGCCATTCTAGTAGTCGAAGTACAACGTCTAAGTCGTGGAGATTTAGAGGATGCAGGAAGGCTCATTAAGCTTCTCAGATACACGAATACTAAGGTTATTACCCCCCAGAAAACATATGACTTGAACGATGAATATGATAGAGATGCCTTTGAGCGTGAGCTGAAGCGTGGCAATGAATACCTTGAGTATTTTAAAAAAATCCAGGCACGTGGAAGAATTGAATCTGTCAAAGAAGGCAATTATATCGGCTCTGTTCCTCCTTACGGCTACAATAAAGTTTTTATTCAAGAAGGCAAGCGAAAGTGCCCTACACTCGAAATCAACGAAGAACAGGCAGATGTGGTGCGAATGATATTTGACATGTATGTCAATCAGGATATGGGTACAGTTAATATATGCAACCGCCTTGACAGCTTAGATATAACTCCCCCGAAGGGAAAATACTGGTCGCCGGCAGCTCTTAAAGATATGCTTTCCAATGTTCATTATATTGGTAAGATTAAATGGAATTACCGCAAAACAGTAACAATAGTGCAGGAACAGGAGATAATGCATACAAGACCTAAAGCAAAAGACTATCTAATATTTGAGGGAAAACACGAAGCTATTATTGACGATGAACTTTTTGCTAAAGCCCAGGAAAAGATAGGTCGCAACCATAGAGCTAAATCTACAACTAAGATAAGAAATCCTTTGGCAAGCCTTTTGTATTGTCAATGTGGTCGATCTATGTCACTACGGACTTATTCCAAGAACGGGGTAATCCGCTCAGCACCAAGATTACTTTGTGACGACCAAACACATTGTAAAACCCCATCTGTATGTTATGATGAATTTATAGCACATATATGCAACATACTTGAACAATCCATTGACGACTTTAAAATAAAGATGCATAATTCATCACCTGATACTATTAAGTCACATGAACAAACTATCAAAAGGCTTGAAAAAAAGCTTAAAATGTTGGAAGAAAAAGAGCTTTTACAGTGGGAATCACAATCGGACCCCAATCCAGAAAACCGAATGCCGGCAGACATATTTAGAAAATTGAACGCAAAGCTGCAAAAAGAAAAAAAACAGGTTCAACAATCAATTGAAGATGCTTACAATTCTTCTCCAACATACATTAACTATAGTGAAAAGATAGAACAGTTTTCGAATGCTCTCGCAGCACTCCAAGATGATAATTTATCTGCCGCTGCAAAGAACAGATATCTGAAAAATATCATTGAACGTATTGAATACAGTCGTTCCAGAGAGTCTGCAAACAGAGCAAGTGAAAATTTCGATTTAAAGATTACCTTCAGATAATAATATACCTCCAATCCTATATCGGTTTGGAGGTATATATCCATATTTCCAACATTGATGCGCTAACTCTTCCGTTCCTATATCTGTTAATATTGCCTGAACATGCTTATCCTTCATAGCATATCTCTGTGAAAGATATCTCATAGATGCACCCATTTCACCGTCAGGACCGCCATACTGACTCATAATAGCCTGTGCAAGCTGTGCATTTGTCTCTTTAATATTTACAGGGAACTGCAATCTCTTTTCATAAATCCACATTAGCAATCACTCTCCTTTTCCCATGGCCATGGCTTATTTACCCAATCAAAATAATTACTGTCAGTTACCTGATATTTATTTAAAGGTCCATATAACTGGTTAAAGTCCTTTATTGCCTGCTGACGCATACCCTTATAATTTTCATAGCTGGCAAGTGCCTGCTGATTTGTCGGGTGGGTATCAAGAAAAAGAGCTATATCATCAAGAGCAAAGCTTACTTCATTAATAAAAGCCAATAATTGCTTTTTATTCATCTTATTCATACGCTAATTCCCCCTAACACCACAGAATATCAAATTTAATTCAGGGAACATAGTCCCTTCTTTAAGTCCCTTACACGCATCATACATTTCGCCAAAGGTCTGCATAGGAATATAAGCCATGCCAACCGGTCTGTCCGACTTTTTCATCATGCCCGTTTTTTCCTTCATTCCCTTCATTTTTTCCATCTTTTCCATCTTTTCCATTTTTTCCATTCTGTTTCTATTTGCAGAGACATCATTATTTGCATAACGAACTCCCATATTGCCGCCGCAGCCACATCTGCCATTCATGTTGCGGTTATAATTTCCATATGAATCCACAATATAACCTCCTTAAACTAACGTAAGCTCTTGCTTTCACTATATAGAATATGAATTTTGACAAGATATGTTACATATTTGTACTTTTGAAGACTGATTTCGCATATAATGCTATAGCCATTAAGGAGGTGCAATATGATAAATATAATCTGGGCTGCCATGATTATCATTGGAATTATATACGCTCTTATTACCGGAAATATGGAAAATATAAACGATGGAATATTGGACGCTACAAAAGAAGCCGTCACACTATGCATTACCATGCTGGGAATCGTATCCCTGTGGTGCGGAATTATGAAAATAGCAGAAAAATCAGGCTTGATGGAAAAATGGACAAAGCTGCTTGCACCTGTGATGAAATTTTTCTTCCCTGATATTCCACCAGATTCAGATGCATATAAATATATGTGCACAAATATTGTTGCAAACATTATCGGTCTTGGCTGGGCATCAACTCCGCCGGCACTTAAGGCTATGGCAGAGCTGTCCAAAATAAACGGACACCGCACCACTGCCAGTCGTGAAATGAGTGTGTTTCTTATATTAAACATTTCATCTCTGCAATTAATTCCTGTAAGCATTATTGCATATCGGGCTGAATATGGTGCTGCAAATCCCGCTTTTATCATAATACCAGGACTGATTGCAACTGCCTGCTCAACCTTAATGGCCGTTATATTGTGCATCATTATTAATAAGAAAAGAAAAAACAAGAAATAATGCTTTTCATGCAAAAAGAATATCACTATATGAAAACAAAATAGTGAATTTCATAAATATTAAAAAATTAATAGGCAGGTATCTATGTCGGTCATTGCAAATATATCTTCATATATTATTCCACTCATTATATTTCTAATTGTTCTATATGGTGTAATCAAAAAATTAGACGTGTATGAAATATTCATAGAAGGGGCCTTTGAAGGCATAGAGATTGTATATCAAATCGTACCAACACTAATAGGTCTTTTTCTTGCCGTCAGAATACTAAACGATTCAGGGGCATTAAATGCTGTCACGCTGCTGCTAAAGCCCATATCACAGTTAATGAATACCCCCGGCTGTGTCATACCTGTTGTCATAACAAAGCTTTTTTCCTCAGGTTCGGCTACAAGTCTTATGCTGAATATTTATGCGCAATATGGTCCCGACTCGTTAGAAGGACTAACCAGCTCCATCATACTCAGCAGTACAGAATCATTGTTTTATACCCTGTCCGTCTTCCTTATGGCAGCAAAGGTAAAAAAGTCAGGATATATAATACCTTGCGCCTTGCTCTCCATTATGGCAGGTGTCATGGCAAGCATTATCATTGCGAACTATCTTTTTGCTTGAGCATATTAAGAACCCCTATACTCATAGGAATCGCGAGGATAAACGCACATATATCAGACCACATTTGGCACATCTGCACGCCCAACAGTCCCCAGAATACAGGCAATATAAATATAAGCGGTATAAAGAACAATCCCTGCCTTGCGGAAGCCACAACCGATGCTTTAAAAGCAAGTCCAATGGTCTGAAGCAGCATATTGCAGAGTATCGTCCATGCCAAAGTCGGCATAACAATAAACTGAAAACGGATAGCCAGACTTCCGATTTTTACCACGTCTGCATCATCACGAAATAGCTGTATCAGCGGCTCTGCCGATATAAAGCCGATAATTGCAATACCTATAAGTACCAGTGTCCCAACCTTCACACAAAACCAAAAGGCTTCCCGCACTCTGCTATATTTCCCTGCACCATAATTCGTTCCGCATACAGGCTGAAATCCCTGCCCAAAACCTATCAGTGCAGAATTTGCAAACATTGTTATACGTGACACAACGCCCATTGCGGCTATTGCCGCATCTGCCATCGCTCCGCCATAATTACCTGCCGCCGTATTGAGACATATCGTTGCAACAGAGCCTATTCCCTGTCTGCACAAAGAAGGGATTCCGCCCTTAAACATCTGACCATAGTAATAACCTTTAAAAGACACATTCTTTATGGATACTTTGATGGCCGCCTGCTTGATATTCATAAACAGAAGTATGAAAAAGCTTACGGCCTGGCTCAATACCGTTGCTATAGCGGCACCTGATATACCCATTTCAAAAATGAATATCAGAATCGGATCCAGTATAATATTTAGCACCGCACCAATTACGATTCCCACCATTGCAGATGAGGCATTTCCCTGAAAACGCATCTGATTATTCAGGACAAATGAACCCAGTATAAACGGCGCTCCAATAAAAATAACCCTTAAGTAATCATTTGTATATGGAAGAATTGTCGGTGTTGAGCCCAGAAATACAGATATAGGACTTACAAATATAACACCAATCACCGCAATCACTGCTCCCGCAGCAAGAGAAGAATAAAACCCTGTTGCCGCCATTCGTTCTGCCTTATCATACTCCCTTGCTCCCATAGCTCTTGATATATAATTTCCAGAACCATGACCAAAGAAAAAGCCGATTGCCTGAAGAAGTGCCATAACAGAAAATGCAACACCTACAGCGCCTGTAGACTGTGTATTCAATTTTCCAACAAAGATAGTATCTACCATATTATAAAATGTTGATACCAGCATACTTATAATAGTCGGCACCGCCATCCTGCATATAAGCCTCGGTATAGGCTCCGTAATCATATATTTTACTCTTTCATCCTGTGTCCTTTTTTCGTTATTCATTATCCTATTTACCTTCATATCTATTTTTGAATAGTGGATTTTCAGAAAGACAATTTATCTCTACTTTGAGTCATGACCTTTCAGGACCTTCATTGCCTCCTCAAGAACCCGCATCTCATAATATATTTTTTCAGTATTTCGCTCTCTTATACTGATTTCCTCAAGCAAACCTTTTCTCTGATTCTCAAGAAGCTGCAGCTCACGCCTTTCCGCTCTTAATTCATCCACCCTTTCCTGACATAACGCAAGCTGTTTTCTAACTTCATTGTCATTCGCTTTCTTCTCCGTTATATACTCATTTCCGGTTGTTTCTATACGCTTTGACAGCAGATAGGTTGCATAAAGGCATACAACGATACCAAGTGCGACTATTAACATTGACATCGCATAGCTGTCACTATGATTTACAGATGCAGCCTTAACAATCCCCTGCGGCAATGTAATGATGAGCATAAATCCAAATAGAATCAACGGCACAAGTACTAACCGTATTGCAGTTCTGATACGCTCTCGCCTGCGCTTCTTCGGAAGCTCATCTAAATATGCTTTTACAGTACGATATTCCAACTCTGCCTTCCGTTCTCTGGCCCATGTATCATTGAGCTTGTCCAAAACATCAGGACTGACATCCAACATTTTTTTCACCTTTTCATATTCCTGAACCGCATTCGACTTCGCCATAAATTCAAGCTTGGCAGAAAAAATCTCCATAGTCTGGCGAAGGGTCTCACCAAAAACCTTCGTACTCATTCTGTTCCCCTTACGCCTGTTCATTCCGGACAAATCTATCATGGTATCAACTGCCAGCTTTGCTCCGTCACGTTTTGTAGGAGACTCTCCATACATTTCATCCAGCAGGGCTCCAAACTCATTATTCCTATTCGCCTTGATATAACAATCATAATCGGTTCTCTCAAATGTCTCTCCTAAAATGTTCAAGACATAGAAATCTGCAAATGCAGATGACAAATCAAAGCTTTTTTCACATCCGTCTAACCTTACTATATTGATTGTGTATATATGCTGCTTTCCCTCAAGAGAAATAAGATGCATAATATCCTCTACTATGTCAGAGTCCTTTGTATAATTATTTACAGGATAATTGATGGTTTTGTATTCTCTGCATGATATTGGGATAAAACGCTTTTGTAACCCGGCTTTTGTAATGTGTCCCAAAATAAAACCATGTCTGCCCCGCTCTTTTTCTGAAAGCGGTTCAGGCGAACCGGCATAGCATATCCTGTCACTTATCTGCTCATATTTGTGCCGGTGTCCCATTGCTGCATAATCAAATCCTGCTGCCTTCAGCTCTTGAAAATTTATGGGAAGAAATTTCTTCTCTCCTCCATGAGCCAGCAGAATATTGATACGGTTCTCATCCATTACACCTATACCGTTCAGTGATGGCATACTGTGTTTTTTGTCAAAATAACTAACACCATATATATCCAAATTTAGCTTCTCAAATCTAAGACAGTCCAGCATATATGTTGCCTGCTCTCCACGCACGGCATAAAATCTCGAATCATTATTCATGTTCTGCGGCAGCTTTTCCCGCCCGATTACATATATCTTTGATTTAAAATCATATACTAAAAGTGGAGAATCCTGTTTCAGATAATCCATATCGCCTGCAGAATATATTACACATGTATCATTTAATGAATTACATATGGCATCAAGCTCCCGCAAATCGTTTTCAGTCGGCACATGATTGAATAAATCACCCGATATAAATATGAAGTCCGTACGATGTTCGTTTGCATATGATATAATCTTTATAAAAGTGTTCTTTATTTCATTATATCTGTCATCCATCCAAGGCATTTCCGCATCAGGCGCTGCCCCTATGTTCACATCTGACAGATGTATAAAACTTATTCCATTCTTCTGCATGTATTTCTATGTCCTATAACTATTTTCATATATAATAACATATTTTATTGCTCTCGGCACTAATTGATTGTCTTATTCCATTGACTTTTATATTTTGCTCCATTATAATAAACTCTGTATTATTGTGATGAAATGATTACATTTACTTATCGGTTTTGTCGATTTTAATCTGCAACTCGATAAGTTTATTATTTATACGGAGGATATTTATTATGGCAATCAAGTATGTGTTTGTCACCGGCGGTGTCGTATCCGGTCTCGGAAAAGGCATTACTGCCGCTTCACTCGGTCGACTTCTTAAAATGCGCGGCTACAAGGTAACCAGTCAGAAATTCGACCCATACATCAATGTGGACCCGGGTACTATGAACCCGATTCAGCATGGTGAAGTGTTTGTAACTGATGACGGAGCTGAAACAGACCTTGACCTTGGTCACTACGAGCGATTTATAGATGAAAGTCTTAACAGAAATTCCAATGTTACAACAGGCAAGGTATATTGGAGCATTCTTCAGAAGGAACGTCATGGTGATTTCGGCGGTCATACGGTTCAGGTAGTTCCACATATTACAAACGAAATCAAAGACCGTTTCTACAGAAATCCTGACGCAACCCAAACCGAGGTTGCCATTATAGAAATAGGTGGAACAGTCGGTGATATTGAAAGCCAGCCTTTCCTTGAGGCGATAAGGCAGTTCCAGCATGACGTTGGACATGAAAATTGTATTATGATACATGTTACCCTTATACCTTATCTTAAAGCATCGGGAGAAATAAAGACAAAGCCAACTCAGGCAAGTGTAAAGAACCTTCAGGGTATGGGTATTCAGCCTGATATCCTTGTATGTCGTTCTGATTTGCCGCTTGACCAGAGTATCAAGGACAAGATTGCCCTCTTCTGCAACGTACCTAGTGAGAATGTAATCCAGAATTTAGACGTAGATGTCCTGTATGAAGTTCCTCTTGCTATGGAGAAGGAACATCTGGCTGATGTGGTTTGTAAATGTCTTAAAATGGATTGCCCTGCACCGGAGGAAAATGCATGGAAAGAATGGACCAGCATGATTGACACTTGGAAGAATCCTTCAAAAAAGGTTCAGGTTGCTCTTGTTGGAAAATATGTTTCTCTCCATGATGCATATATCTCGGTTGTTGAGTCCCTAAAGCATGCAGGATTTGCAAATGGAGCAGAAGTGGAAATCAAGTGGATAGACTCAGAGCTGGTTACAGAAGAAAATGTTCAAGATATTCTGTCCGATGTAGATGGTATCCTTGTACCTGGCGGTTTTGGTGACAGAGGTATTGATGGAATGATCGTGGCTATTAACTATGCACGTACTAATAAAGTTCCATATCTCGGCTTATGTCTTGGTATGCAGCTTACGATAGTAGAATTTGCCAGAAATGTCCTTGGATATGCCGATGCCCATAGTTCTGAATTTAATCCAAACTCTTTCCATCAGGTCATCCATATTATGCCTAACCAGCATGATGTAACTGATTTGGGAGGAACTTTAAGACTTGGCTCATATCCATGTGTACTGAGTAAAGATTCAAAATCATACACATTGTATGGTAACGAATATATCCATGAACGCCACAGACACAGATATGAGGTTAACAATGACTATAGAAAAGCACTTACGGAAAATGGCATGAACCTTGTAGGCTTATCTCCTGACGGACATATCGTAGAAATGATTGAGCTTCCTGACCATCCTTGGTTTATTGGAACTCAGGCTCATCCGGAATTTAAATCAAGACCTAACAAGCCACACCCATTGTTTAAAGGTTTTGTGGCTGCTGCGCTTGAACATATGAAATAAATAATAGCTGTGTTAATATACTTACCCCCCTAAAATGAAATATGTATTGTCCTACCAAATATTTATCCCTTAAAAATATTCTTCAAACAATACATATCCGATTCGAGGGGGGTTTTAATTTTATCTATATATTCATACTTACAGCTCAGGGTCGGCAAAGCTATAAGATGTATATATCTTACTATTATGTTTCTTTAATTGGTTACGATATCATTCACCTGTATCATTCCCGGCATCACGATTATCAAAATATGCATCAGTAAAATTATCACCTTCACATCCTCTATGCCTATGTTATACAGAAACGCTCTCGCCTCGTCCATCGCCTGCTGTAAATCCTCTGTAATCGTATCATCATAAACTAAATTCACATAAAATGAAGGGGCGATATCCGCATCTCCGGCCTGAAAAAATATCGTATACATTTTTTCCGTCTATTTTACCTATATATTTATCTGTCTCATAATTTCCAGCAGTCTCTCCACTCTCAATTCAAGACTCGCTCGCGAGTCTTGGCGCGGGATTCGTGTCAGCGTTAGCTGACATAACTCATTTACGAATCCCTGCGCATCCTCGCGGAGCGTATATCACTCATCGGAACCCCATCGTCAGCAATATGCGTATGTTCATTATAGGGATATACATATATTCCACTTTCCGCATCAAACAAAGCCTCTGATATTAGCTTTTTGAAGTCAGCATCTATCGTCTGATTTTTAAAAACTGCCATATACATATTATCCCTCTCCGGAACTCTTATACAATCGTCTTCCAACAAAACCTTTTCTAAATTTGTTCTCTCTGCACCAAGCTCCTGATTTACAGATATTGGAATCCCTAAACCTCTTGATATTCCACCGATAGTGTCTTCTTTAGGAACCTGAGTACTTTTTTCATCTTCCGATTCCCCATCTCCTAACGGACCGTTTCCGGAAGTTCCGTCCGTAGAATCTGCCTGATTTTTTGTAACAGCATTTGCTGTCTACTCCAGCTCATAGTCCACATCCTTTTTACCACATCCTGCAAGTCCCAGCGCACTTGCAAGCGCAGCGGCTATCATAATATGTCTATATCCTCTCTTTTTTATCATGTTACTGATGCCTCCTATTCTCAAATCCTTAAGCTTTCTTTACCATAGATATTTTTATGATGAATAAAAAATAAACCTATATTGCATCATTTTTGCTTATTATTTGCAACATTTATATGATTGAGAACATTTGTATATTTATGTTATGATATATGAAAAAATAAACAGAAAGGAATAACAATGCGAAAAAAAATTATTATATATCTATTCACTACATTTTTACTGCTTTCAGGCATAAACGGAGAAATGATAAATTCCTCTGCCACAGGTAATTCCAATACGGCTTTGGATAATCCGACTATAATGGCAAACAACAATTCTGCCCTTTCTTCTGCAAAACCTGTCTTTACGGTTGCTTCAAAACGAAAGGGTACTGCATACATAACATGGAAAAAGGTAAAAGCTGCATCAGGTGTTGAGCTTTATTATAAACGTGCCGGTGGCTCATACCGAAGGGTTAAAGGAACTACAAACAAATCAAACAACAGAACGCTTCTTACTAAACTTTCTTCCGGTAAAGTCTATTATTTTAAAATGCGTTCATACAAGATACTAAATGGCGAAAAGATTTATAGCAAATTCACTACAAAGAAAATAAGAATCAGCAAAAAGACTTCTTACTATGTAGAAAAACTACAAGCTGCCGATACCGAATCACAGCTTTTAATCGTGAAGGCAAACGGAACCAAAGCCACAATATCACTTCATAACAGAAGAGCCAACGGAACATGGTATCAGGTACTTTCTACCTCAGGCTATATTGGCTGGGGCGGTATTGGGAAAACAAAGGAGGGCGATGGAAAAACCCCCGTCGGCGCCTACCATTTCAATTATGCCTTTGGAATAAAGCCTAATCCCGGCTGTTCCATCCAATATACAAAGGTTGATGACAGCTACTATCTTGTAGATGATTCAGCCTCCAAATACTATAACAAATTTGTTTCTACAAATGATGTTGCCTGTGATTGGAATTCAGCCGAACATATTACATCCATAGGCGCTGCTTATAATTATGTACTATCTGTAGACTATAATAAATCCTGTAAAAAAGGACTTGGTTCAGGAATCTTCCTTCATTGCAGTACAGGTCGTCCTACTGCCGGTTGCATATCCGTACCTGAAAAATACATGAAAAAAATTATGAAAAAAATAAAACCAAACTGTCTTATCATAATAGACAACAGTTCAAATATCTCTAAGTATTAATATCAGAAAGAGGACATTCCAAAATCATTTAATGACTTTGCAAATGTCCTCTTGGATTCTTTGTTATTCTATATTTATATTTTCTCCAACACGCTTGGCAATTCGGTTATATCCTTAATAACGGCATCAGGCGAATCAACTTCTCCAAAGCCGTATGCCGCATGCACAAATCCGATACCTGCATAGCGTGCGCTATCAAGGTCCCCCTGAATATCCCCTACATATACCGCATCCTTTATCTCATTTTTCTCCATAAGAATCCTAATACTTTCTCCCTTCGACACTCTCGTCTGTCCCCAGCATAAGGTATCGGCAAAATATTTCTCAAATCCATAATAATATAAAAATGCCTCTATATAACCTGACTGGCAGTTGCTCACGATAAATAATCTGTATTTTTCCTGAAGTTTTTTTAATGTTTCCTCCAAACCTTCATACAGCATACCACCATGATTTCTCAAGTATTCATTTTCATACTCTCCGCAGTCACTCACAACTTCCATTTGTCTATCAGCTGAAAGTCCGGCAAACAGCTTGCCTCCGATTGCATCCATAGGCATCCCCATTACGCTCTTGATATCCGCTGTTGTTATTTCCCTATCTATATCAGGCTGTTCCTTAATAATCTCCTGCCATGATGCAGCAACATTCTCGGCACTGTCCCACAATGTGCCATCCATATCAAATATGATTGATTCCACCTTCATATTTATACCTCACCATATATTAAGTATTCTTATTATTACACAATTTTTCTAATAATATCACATAAAAACTCCGCACGTCCATAATGAACCTGCGGAATTTCTCAAATCATTGCTTAATTTACATGAAAACGAAACTCGTTCTTTTCTTGTGCTCCTTAAGTGTTCACATTATACCTTCAGTGCCCTTGTTGCATTAAGTATTGCCAGGAATGCCACGCCTACATCTGCAAATACCGCTGCCCACATACCGGCGAGACCAAGCGCGCCCAACACCATGACAAGTACCTTTACGAAAAGAGCAAAGACTATATTTTGCTTTACAATACTTACGGTTTTCTTGGCTATGCCATAGGCAACTGCAATTTTTTGCGGATTGTCATCTATAAGCACCACGTCTGCCGCCTCGATTGCAGCATCCTGTCCCATCGCCCCCATAGCGATTCCTACATCTGCTCTCATCAGTACAGGAGCATCATTGATACCGTCACCTACAAAGATAAGCGTGGTGTCCTCTTTCTTCTCAGCAAGCAGCCGCTCTACCTGTTCTACCTTATCTCCGGGCATCAGCTCAGAGTATACAGTATCAATTCCAAGCTCGGACGCAACCTGTTCTGCAACCTCCTTCTTATCTCCCGTAAGTATAACAACCTGTTCCATTCCACAGGCCTTTATATCAGCTATAGCCTGCTTGACGCCATCCTTAATCTCATCGGCTATAGTAATCTTTCCTTTATATCCTCCATCGAAAGCCACATAAAGAACGGTTCCCATCTTTGTCGATTTATTCTCAATAATATCTATCTTATACTGAGCAAGCAGCTTTTTGTTTCCAACAAGAACCTCCTTGCCATCCAGCATTACACTGATACCCATTCCTGACAGTTCCTTATAGTCATCAAGCCGAGACATATCTATATCCTGCTTATATGCAGTCTTCACTGATGCAGCAATAGGATGATTTGAATAATATTCACCATATGCCGCCAAGGTAATCAATTCCTGTTCGCTTATTCCTGAAGGCTCAACATCCACTACCTTGAATACCCCCTTTGTAAGCGTTCCAGTCTTGTCAAATACAATGGTTTCTGCTTTACCAAGAAGCTCCAGATAATTGCTTCCCTTAACAAGTATTCCCGCCTTTGAGGCTCCTCCTATACCGCTAAAGAAGCTAAGCGGTATTGATATGACAAGCGCACATGGACATGATACTACAAGGAATATAAGTGCTCTATGGAACCACATCCAGAAATCCCCAAGGAATATCGGCGGAATAATCGCAACCGCAAGTGCCGCAAAGCACACAATAGGTGTGTAATATTTTGCAAATCTTGTAATAAACTGCTCGTACTCGGCCTTTCTGGTACTGGCATTCTCCACCAGTTCAAGAATTTTCGCAACTGTAGAATTGTCAAATTCACGGCTTACCTTTACTCTTATTACACCATTCTGGTTGATACAGCCGCTTAATGCTTCGTCTCCCACTCCAAGCTTTCGCGGTACCGACTCACCCGTTAACGCCGCAGTATCTACAAATGTCTCTCCATCTACTACATCTCCATCCAGTGGTATCTTCTCACCCGGCTGTACAATAATGATATCGCCCACCGATACCTCATATGGGTCTGCCTTAACAATCTGTCCGTCGCGTTCTATATTGGCATATTCCGGCATAATATTCATCAGCTCGGTAATATTATTTCTGGAACGATTTACAGCATACTTCTGGAACCATTCTCCTATCTGATAGAACAGCATAACCGCTGCAGCCTCACCGAATTCTCCCGTTCCGTATGCACCTACAGTTGCCACAGCCATAAGGAAGTTTTCATCAAATACATGACCCTTTGCAATATTTTTTATTGCTTTCAGCAATACGTCATATCCTGCAATTAAATATGGTATGGCAAATATGATTCCCTTCACAAGCTTATCCCATATCCCCGGGAATTTTACAACATGGTCCAAAACCTCACATATCAGAAATATTACAAATGCTATTATAATTCTGATTAATGTTTTTTTCTGCTTATTATTCATAATAATCACCTTTTAATGATATTCGTCAAACAGCAATGTCCTACTAGCAATAAATAAATAATCTCTGCCGTCTAATATTCAATAGATGCTTCCTCATCTATATCTTTGATTATTTTCTCTGCTGCCTTCAGTATTTCGTCTAATTTATCCTCCTCATAATCAAGTGTAAGCTTCTGCGCCATGAAACTGATAGATGCATTATTTACACCCGGAAGCTTCTTGATTCCTTCTTCCATCTTAGCTGCACAGTTTGCACAATCTACATCATTTAAATTAAATCTCTTTTTCATAATCATTTACCTCCATTTTATTTTTACTATTCAAGGATATGGTCCATTCCCTGCTTCATTATCGTTACAACATGGTCATCCGAAAGAGAATAGAATATATTTTTACCTAACCTTCTGTTCTTAATCAGCTTCGCCTGCTTAAGTACTCTCAACTGATGGGATATAGCCGATGCATTCATTTTCAATTTATCTGCTATATCACTTACACTCAATTCACCGTTCAGCAATATATACATAATCTGTATTCTGGTACTGTCTCCAAATACCTTGAACAACTCGGCAAGGTCATATAAATTCTCATCTGTCGGTTCTATTGATAAAATATCTATATCACTATGATGTTCCTGGCGATTACATTCCGACAAGCAATTCACCTCCTTTTTTAATTTGAACATTTGAATATCCGTTCATGTATTTAATTTACCATTACCATTGCTATATGTCAAGAGGTTTTTACATCTACTTTTAAAAATTTTATTTACATTTATTTCCAACATATTTTAATCATATATGCTTATCCTATTTACAAAAGAATATTTTTTATGGAGGACTATTATGAAGGTATTAAATTACATCTGCCTTACTCTTACTATAATCGGTGCCATTGTATGGGGTATTATCGGTCTGTTCAATTATAACGTAGTTGATGCAATATTCGGTTCAGGCAGCTTTCTTTCCAGAGCAATCTACATTTTGGTAGGTATAGCCGGCTTATATATGATTTCTTTCTACAGTTGTATTGCAAAAGTATCAGACTAGCGCCAAATATAATAAAAGTGCCGAAATCGGAAGTATCCTGCCTGTTACAGCACAGCTTCTGGTTTCAGCACTTTTATTTTAATGTAAAATCTATCATCTCTTTATAAAATCAATTCTTCAACTACACAGATTGCAATACACACCACCATAGTAACCACAAGTAATGGTGTTACTATCTTAGGTGCGTTCTCTCCCGATGCTTTTTCTTTCTTTTTAAACAAACCGACAAAATAATCCTTCCGTTTGTTTAAAACCGCCAGTAAATATATCAATGCAGCCGCTATCAGCGTTCCTACAACAGCAAATGGCAAATAAACTGATACTGCCTGCAATATTGTCTGTTTGGTCAGCTCCGTTTCTTCTGCCTGTGCTGCAAATAATGGTATTTTATTTAAAATATAACTTAGTGATACTGATATTCCGTTTATACAAAAGTGTGCAAGCATCGTGGACATTATACTTCCCGTTGCCTCTATCAGAAATGCAAATATAATTCCCAGAACGATTGCATATGCCATCTGATTTAAATTCATATGCATGATTCCAAACAACAAACCTGACATAATGACTGCGGTAAGCTTATTGCCTTCATTAAAATTGCCAAGTATGACACCTCTGTAAGCTGTTTCTTCAACGATGGCAGGCAATACAGCCATAAACAGCAAGGATATTCCATAGGAATTATTATTTATCAGTGCATTTGATACGCCTGATATATGGTTATCCACAAACAACATGGAAAGCGCGTTAATTACTGTCGTAAGCGGTATAATGGCAAGCGCTATAATAGGTACCAAAACAATCATCAACGGATGTGTCTTTTTTAATCTGATTAAATCAAAGACATTTCTTCGCGCAAGAATAAAGTACACTATTGTCGGCACAAATATAAGGCTCTGACTTACCAATATATTGAACCTGACATCAAGTCCTGACAAAGCGTCTGTAAACATTATGATAATCGATGCTATCTCATATATTGCTATAAGTACAATAAAGAAATATACAGCTCCGTTTATTCTTTTTTGTTTTTGTATATCCATGTTATTCAACTACCGCAACTGCTTCAATTTCTATTAATACATCTTTGGGAAGCCTTGCTACCTCTACACATGAACGTGCCGGACAATCTTCTTCAAAAAAGCTCTTGTATATTTCATTTACAGTGCCAAAGTCATCCATGTTTTTGATAAATACAGTTGTCTTTATAACCTTGTCACATGAAGAACCTGCTGCCTCAAGAAGATTCTTAAGATTCCCAATCGCCTGTGCCGCCTGCACCTCGATACCACCCTCTACCAACTGGTTTGTTGCAGGATTGATTGGAATTACTCCTGATGTAAATAACATACCATTTACTTCTATTGCCTGTGAATATGGACCTATTGCAGCCGGTGCCTTGTCTGTACTGATTATTTTCTTCATAATCATTATGCTCCTTTTCTATTTTTATTTTATTATTATATTTTTCTCTGTTATTTCTATTTTGCCTTGTTTAAGCAGTCTTCCCACAGCGCGTTTAAATGCATTTTTGCTAAGGCCGAATTCTCTCTCAATGGTTTCTTTATCGGCCTTGTCATTAAACGGTAATCTGCCACTGTAGCTCTCTATGATTCTGTATACCATCTCGGCATCTTCTTCCATCTGTTGCCTTATAGGCTTTTGTATTGTAAGGTTTAATTTACCGTCGTCTCTTATGCTTGCAACTCTTGCTTCCAATCTGTCGCCAATATTGATACGACTGTGAATCTCCTTCATCGGAACAAGTGCAGAATATTTATTATCTACCGCCACAAATGCTCCAAGCTGTGGATTCAATTCATATACAATACCCGAAACCGCATCACCTTCTTTATAGGGTGAAGCAGTATTTAAATACGCATATATCTTCATGCTGACACACAATCTGTCCGAACGATCCTTATACATACGTACAAGATATTCTCTTCCTTCTTCTACTTTGCCCTTTTGTTCTTTAAATGGCATCAATATGTCCTTCGGCAATCCCCAGTCCATAAACGCACCAATTTTTGTAATACCCACACACTGAAGGCATGCCAGCTCTCCCATCGTAATATAAGGCGCTTTAACTGTCGCAATAATCCTGTCGGAAGAGTCTTTATAAATAAATACATTTATCGAATCTCCAATCGTTAATCCGACAGGAACCTCCTTACCCGGAAGAAGTACCTCCTGACTTCTGTCCTTATCCGACAAATATATTCCAAAAGCTTTTTTCTTTACTACTTCTAATTCATTCCATTCCCCAAGCTTAATCATAATCCTAATTCCTAATCCGTTTTCTATTTATTTGCTTCATCACCGGTCAAATTACCGTTCAAACAATACAATACACCTGATAGCCTCTTCAGTATCACACAATATAAGCTGCTGTCCTTCATCACATACTGCCTTTTTTATTATCACCGTATCGCCTTTTACAAACTGTTTTCTGTACTCAGCCCGTACACGCTTTATATCAGTTATGTTATCGACGTACTCCAACGCAAGTGCAATATATGCCTCGTTATTCATATGGTTATTTGAATCAATCTGATATGCCATAACGGTTCTTTCCGCCACCTGCTTATGATTGTCATACAATTGAATCTTACGTGATGCATATGTCATATCCAGCTTTGGAAATAATGGATATGCCCCTGCTACCTTCTCCTCTATCTTGAGCGGTCTCATAGCCTCAGTATCTACATAACTCCATATAGAAGCTGCCTTTACAATACTTTTTCCATTGTGGTCAACAATCTCTATATTTCTATATCCGATTGAACCTTTAAAATCATAAGGCCATGTCCTTACATGTATTTTTTCGCCAAGTACAGGATATCTGTCTATATAAATCTGCCATGATACAAGAAACCATGCCCTATGATGCTCTGCCAGATATTTCAAGCCTATTCCAACCTCTTCAGAATGAAGAATGGCACAATCCTGCAAATAATTTGCAATACTTGCGGCATTTGCATGTATATGTCCGCCTGTTTCACTATATCGTACTATTGCATCATAACTGTACATAATCATTCCATCCTATTTCAATTTTCAATCCCAAGTTATCACCTGTCTTTATAATTTATAATATATTTTCCGGTTAATGGCAAGTTCATAGCACATTTTTTTAATTTTTTTTAAAAAAGGCTTGCATTTCATTAGTCGTTCATATATAATAGCATCTGTTGAAAACATTGGGCTATCGCCAAATGGTAAGGCACTGGACTCTGACTCCAGCATTTTCTAGGTTCGAATCCTAGTAGCCCAGCTAAAAAGGAATCACTTGTTGATTCCTTTTTTATTTATACATTTATCCAAAAACAAAGTAAAGGAGATGCTAACAGGGGTTTGAGCATCTCCCTTTATAAAATTTTTTGTGAAAAAAACAAATCGGATTTTAATACAATGATTATTCCGTAACAAAAATGTAACATATTTTTAAATATAATGCAATAGTTATTCACTCATTTTTTCAAATTTTTACACATGTCTTTAATTACTTTATAAATCCAATAAATTCCTTGCATTTTCCCCCAGAATTTTATTTTTAGCCTCATCACTGACAGGAAGCTTTCTTATATCTTCTATACTCTTCTTCTGTGATGACCACGGACTGTCTGTAGCAAACAATATTTTATCTGCCCCATGCTTTTTGATTATCTTTAGAAACTGCTCTGTAGCTACCAGAGTCCATTTATGCTCTGCGCCTTCCACCCAGTCAATCTGACCATAAGAAAACGCTGTATCCAGATACACATTTCTTCCACATATCTTCTCATATACTTCATTCCACATCTGCCAGCCGCCCAAATGGGCCAAAATAAACTTTGAGGGTTTTACCTCGTCTAAAACCTCGACAATCATATCAGGCGTACAATGAATCTCATCAGGCAGACCGATATCAAGTCCTGCATGAACAACAACCGCCAAATCCAGTTCTGAAGCATAATCTGCTATACGTTTATATCTGATATCGTTTATATATGCGTCCTGATAATCAGGGTGCAATTTTATGCCCTTTAAACCTTTACTTTTGATATCTCTTAATATCTCCTTATAATTATCATTTTCAGGATGTATTCCGCCAAACGACCATATTCCTGTTTCATTATAGCTTTCATTTATTTTAAATGCAGTCTCGTTTATTCTCTTATACTGCTTCGGTGATGTGGCGACAGGCAGCACTATAGATACATCTACTCCTGCCTCCGTCATTGACTTTCTTAAGTCTGTTATACTACCGTTTGTATGCGCTCTTGCACCTGATCTTCCGATTAAAAGATCCAATGTTTTTCTTGCTATCTGCTCTGGATATGTATGCGTATGTGTATCTACTATCATTTATATCGCTCTTTTCTATCTGTCGTATACACTTTCGTGTACCAAAAAAAGAATACCACTCTCAGACTCAATTTGCAAATAGTGTTCTAAACCCGTTTGTGTCAAGCAATCGTTGGCAACTTTCTCTTTGTTTTTCTCAATGATATTT
>CAZATW010000039.1:0-29175 GCA_964488185.1 uncultured Coprococcus sp.
CCCACGTATCTAGCTTGGAAGGCTAGTGTTCTACCATTGAACTACACCCGCATAATTGCTTAACAGTGTTTTGATTATAAGTCGGGGTGACAGGATTCGAACCTGCGACCTCTTGATCCCAAATCAAGCGCTCTAGCCAAGCTGAGCCACACCCCGAGAGACGCATTTCCTATAACTTTTTAAACCATATCTTTGACGCAAGACCTATTATATATAATCAAATCCATGTTGTCAACAATTATTTTTATTTCATTTTAAATTTTCTTATTCTCAAATTTGATATTCAAATATAGCTATGGTATTATATGGAATATGCAATTTGGCTGTTTACACTTGATGGCTGTATTATTTGCAATCCATAACTGCATCAACAGCTTATAAATGCATTGTGCAATATATTGTTTGGAAAAGAGATATGTAATATGAGTAATTTTATTTTCAGCATAAATGCGACAATTCCTATTTTCCTTTTAATATTACTTGGGTGGATTTTGTTAAAGCTTAACCTCATTACAAAAGCGTTTGCAGATGTGACAGACAAATATGTATTTAAGGTTGCACTTCCCGTAATGTTGTTTAAGGATATAGCGACAACCTCTATATTAAAGAATATGAATATGAGGTTTGTCCTGTTTTGTTTCTTTGGAACCATGATGATGTTTGTGGGTGTGTGGATTTTTGCCAGACTGTATTGTAAGGATAAAAGTATGGTTGGTGCCTTTGCCCAAGGCGCGGCAAGGAGCAGCGCAGCAATTCTTGGAGTGGCATTTGTTGAAAATATATGTGGCAGTGTGGGCATGGCTCCGATTATGATAGTTGCTGCGGTACCATTATTTAATATATTCTCGGTAGTGATGCTTACCTTTGGCGGCAATGACAGAACAAATGGTATTGAAGGAATCAAAAAAGCGTTAATCAATATCCTTAAAAATCCTATCATAATAGGTATCCTGCTTGGCATGTTTGTTTCTGCACTTGATGTTCAGATTCCCGCCATACCGCTCAAGACAATCAATTATATTGCACAGACGGCGACACCTATGGCACTGATAGCTGTAGGAGCCAATTTTAATACAAAACAGGCACTGACCAGATTAAAGCCTGCCGTTGTTGCTTCAACAATTAAGCTTGCCATACTTCCGGCAATATTTGTGCCGGCTGCAATATGGTTTGGGTTTAATGCGGATGAAATCGTGGCTATACTTGTTATGACGGGCTCACCGGCTACGGTATCGGGCTATGTAATGGCAAAGAATATGAATAATGATTCGGTGCTTGCTTCAAATATCATTCTGCTGACAACCTTGGTTTCTTCAGTTACATTGACAGCCTGGGTGTTTGTATTGAAATCTCTCGGATATGTTTGATGAGTCGTTAGGATGGGTTAACGTAAGTAAATGCTTACGTTAACGCTCTTCAAATGTGATTTATAGAAATTTATATATAGTGTAGTTTGAAAATAAAATATAGGAGTGAGGGAGAAAAATGGATAATATTGATTACAAAATACTCAAATGCTTAAAGGAGAATGCAAGACTTACGGCTTCTGCCATAAGCGAGGAAATTAATCTGTCTGTTTCGGCAGTTATAGAAAGAATAAAGAAAATGGAGACAGGCGGGATTATCAAGGGCTACACTATAGAGGTCGACCAGAAGAAGCTGGGGAATGAAATGGTAGCGATAATGGAGGTGGGACTAAAGCATCCGAAATACTATGAGGAATTTGTCAGTCTTATTAAACAAAATGACAGCATCGTTGCATGTTTTTATATGACAGGAGATTTTGATTTTATTCTTAAGATTGTTACCGATTCGGCCGCAGGGCTTGATGAGGTATACAAATTTGTAAAGGGGTATGAAGGTGTGTCCGCTACAGAAACGCATTTTGTATTAAAAACAGAAAAGGACGAAGTGTCTGTGATTCCGGAGGCAGATAGATCATGAATAATATTATATTGACAGGTATGCCGGGTGCCGGCAAGAGTACGATAGGAGTACTTGTTGCAAAGGTTCTGGGTTATGGATTTGAGGATGCTGATTTATTGATACAGAAAAAATATGGCAGGCTGTTATGTGAGCTGATAGCCGAATATGGTGATGATGGTTTTCTTGAGATAGAAAATCAAGTGAATAGGGATGTGGATTCCACACATACTGTTATAGCGACAGGTGGAAGTGCGATTTACTGCAGGGAAGCCATGGAGAAATATATGGAAAATGATACGGTGGTTTATATCAAATTGCCCTATGAGGAGATAGAGAGGCGGCTTGGAAATATAAAAAGAAGGGGCGTGGTTTTGACGGAGGGACAGACTTTAAAATCACTTTATGATGAAAGAACTCCATTATATGAAAAGTATGCCCATATTGTTGTAAATGCAGAGGGACTTGGAATAGAAGACCTGCTGGATTCGATTGTGGGACTTCTGTTGATACACGAAAAATATTAATGCCATATCGGATTATGTATTTTACGAATATATGAGCTATAGCTGTTGATTGGGTGAATAGAAGGCTTTGGATTTTTAGATTTGAGGGAGGTAATCTTGTGGAAATACTTATGTTGCTGGGACAGATAGTTTTGTTGGTCTTAGGATTTGTATGTCTTGTGAAGGGAGCGGACTGGTTTGTTGAAGGGGCATCAAAGATTGCTGTTAAATGTAATATACCGGAGATGGTAGTAGGGCTTACCATAGTGGCACTTGGAACAAGTGCACCGGAGGCTGCTGTAAGTATAAAAGCAGCAATTACAGGTGATGAAGGAGCCGGAATGGCAATCGGAAATATACTTGGCAGCAATATACTGAATATATTGATGATATTGGGTGTTGCTTCTCTCTTTGCAGCGCTTCCCATTAAGAAAAATACAATCAGAATTGACGTGCCGATTGTAATCATCGTATCGGTTGTTACGTTGCTGCTTGGATATTATGACGGAAATCTTAGCAGATTTGATGGTGCTGTTTTCTATGCAATGTTGATTGCATTTATTATATATCTTGTCATAACAGCCAAAAAAGGTGGAAATGATGGTGAAAGTATCGAGATAACGGAAAAGGATACGGCATTCAGGCTGATACTCTTCATTGTAATCGGTATCGTCATTATCGTTGTGGGAAGTACGCTTACCGTAAATGCTGCTTCGACAATAGCCCGTAAATTTGGAATGACAGAGAGTCTTATAGGCCTTACAATCGTTGCGTTCGGAACATCATTGCCGGAGCTGGTTACATCTTGTACGGCGGCGAAAAAAGGACAGACAGATATTGCTATCGGAAATATCGTAGGAAGTAATATTTTGAATATTCTGTTTGTTTTAGGTACGATGTCGCTGATTACCCCGGCCAAATTTGAAAAGTCATTTCTGTTTGACGGAATTATTTCAATAGTGGCTGCAATCATACTTCTTTTGTGCTGTTTTAGAAATAAGAAGCTTACAAAAACCGGCGGTATTGTGATGATTGTATGCTATGCAGCATATTTTACATTTATCATGTTAAATAACTATGGTGTTATCAGCTTCTGATAAAATTAAAATGAAAATGAAAATGGAATCCAGTACAAAGCGCCGCTTGCGGCGCTTTGTTTTTATGCCTTGACGCATATATCAAAGTCCGATATAATCAAAAAGTATTTATTACATAGAGACTTTAAAGTTGCGTGGCTTTAACGCAATAAAGTCAAACAAAAAAATGAAAATGGGAGGGTATTATGGCACTGAAGATTATTATGCTTGTAATATTTTTCGGAGTAATGATAGGTGTAGGTTTTTACTCCAGAAAGCAAGCAACAGATGTTAATGGATTTGTACTTGGAGGAAGGTCTGTAGGTCCTTGGCTTACAGCATTTGCATATGGTACTTCCTACTTTTCTGCGGTTATCTTTATCGGTTATGCAGGACAGTTTGGCTGGAAGTATGGTATTGCATCAACGTGGATTGGTATTGGAAATGCCGTTCTTGGTTCTCTGATTGCATGGGTCGTGCTCGGCAGAAGAACAAGGCTTATTACACAGAAGCTGGATTCAAGAACAATGCCTGAGTTTTTTGAGAAGCGATATAACAGTAAATCTTTGAAGCTGATTTCTTCATTGATTATTTTTGTATTCCTTATTCCGTATACGGCATCCTTGTATAACGGACTTTCAAGACTGTTTGGTATGGCATTTGACATAGATTATAAGGCTTGTGTTATTGCGATGGCAGTTCTTACAGGTATCTATGTAATCGTAGGCGGTTATATGGCGACGGCAATCAATGACTTTATTCAGGGACTTATTATGCTGGTAGGTATTGTTGTGGTTATCGGTGCGGTACTGAACAATTATGGCGGTCTTACCGGTGCACTCGATAAGCTGGCACGTGTTCAGGATGTAGCAGTTTCAGATACACCGGGTGTATTTGCATCCTTCTTAGGCCCTGATATTTTTAATCTGATGTGTGTCGTTGTACTTACATCACTTGGTACATGGGGACTTCCGCAGATGGTTCAGAAGTTCTATGCGATAAAAGACGAGAAATCAATCAAGACAGGAACGATTGTTTCAACATTATTTGCAGTAATCGTAGCAGGTGGATGTTACTTCTTGGGTGGTTTCGGAAGACTTACCGATACGGATGTGGCGGCAGAAGGATTTGATGCAATCATTCCGCACTTGCTTGAATGTCTGCCATCCATATTGATAGGACTAGTTGTTATACTGGTGCTTTCAGCATCTATGTCAACACTGTCTTCGCTTGTACTTACATCCAGCTCAACTCTTACAATTGACTTTATCAAAGGTACTGTTTCACCAAAGATGAGTGAGAAGAAGCAGGTATTTACAATGAGAATATTACTTGTGGTATTCATCGCTATTTCAGCAGCTATTGCGATAATTCAGTACTCAAGTAAAATTACATTTATAGCACAGCTGATGGGTGTATCATGGGGTGCTATAGCAGGTGCATTCCTTGCTCCGTTCCTCTATGGCTTATACTGGAAGAAGACAACCGTAGCAGCATGCTGGGTGAGCTTTATCTGGGGTGCCGGTATTATGACCTTGAATTTTATAAGCAATACATGGCAGCTGTTCCGTTTCCCAAGTGTAATCCAGTCACCAATTAACTGTGGTGCACTTGCTATGGTAGGCGGACTGATCATCGTTCCGATTGTCAGTCTTATTACAAAGAAGCCTGACAAAGAAATGGTTGACGAAGCATTCTCATGCTATGATGCGACAGTCGTTGTAGCCCAGAAGAAGGTGCTGGACTAATATAAGGATATAGACATAAAAATACCCTGTGGGAATTTTTGGAGAATGTTCAAAGCTTCCACAGGGTATTTTTGTATTATTTTCAAGGGGAATCGTCCGATTGTAAGCTGTCGTTATGTGTTTGTGTTTGGAGAATATCTGTGTTGAAAGAAACATACATTTGTGATAATATATAATATGTTGAAAAATGCGTTGATTTGTAAGAGATAAACAATCGGTGATAGTTAAGTTGACAAATCAGGAGGAGCTTTTATGAAGTGTAACAGGTGTGGGAATGAATTCTTTGTCGGAACTGTATGCCCTAATTGTGGGAATTCGGTTCCTATGGAAAATGCAAATGAAACTGTAGCATATAACGATGAAATAAGTGTGAATATAGATGATAAAAATACAGCAGGACCGGCTGTAAATGTATATAGTCATGGAACACCTCAGCCACAAGAGGGTATATTTGCAAATCCTAATATGTCAGTTCCGGAACAAAATGCATATAGCAAGCAGGGAATGACGAATCAGAATATATATGGTGGACAGAATATGTCAGGCAGGCAAATGACAAATATGGGTATGTATAGCGGACAGCCGATGTCAAACCAAATGTATAACGGCGGACAGCCGATGTCAAACCAAATGTATAACGGCGGACAGCCGGTATCCAGTCAGATGTACAACAGTCAACCGATGTCAAGTCAGAGTATGTACGGATATTCCAATACAAATGGAGCAAATAATGAGCCGCCAAAAAAATCAAAGTTGCCGTTTATTATAGCGGGCATTACACTTGCAGTAGCCGTTATTGCGATTATTCTGATTCTTGTATTCGTTGTATTTAAAAAGGATGATGATGGTAATGGCAATAATAATGTGGAAGTGACTACAGAGGCTGGAAGCAATGGACATACACCTTCTGCGGATATACCTGACACAACGGAACCGGATACGACAGAGCCTTCAACAGATGAACCTTCAACAGAGGATAAGACGTCAGGCAATACAACAAGCGGAGAGCTTTTATTTAGCAATGAAACGGTAGATATATCATATGATAAAGCGTATATCGATGATATAGGTTATTTTATTATAGAAGGTCAGATTGTAAATAAGAGCAGTTCAAAGATTGGAATAGGTCTTGATTCGTGCAGCCTGAACAATGTATGTTTAGATGCTTATATATATGGCTCGGCAGAGGCAGATGCAACAGGTGAATGGGAATTTGTTGTTGAAGCAGATAATTTTGCAGTAACAGAACTTACGAATGTAACAGATGTAGTAATGTATTTCAGTGTATATGACGGTGAATCATACATGGATATATTTGTAGATAAGATGACAGCAGGCTGTAATGTTGAAATTCCTGCAAAACAGTTAGTTGGCAAGGATAATTGGAAGACAGTATATACAGATGAATATTGTGATATTGCTGCCTTAGATTGTATTTTTGATGATGACGGTCTGAAATACTATAAAACATATATTAAGATTACGAACAAAACAGACAAAATGTCAACGCTTATGGCTGATGATACGGAGTCTGATGGCATCAATGTGGATTTGAACGGAGGATATCTTGTCGCCGCACCAAATTCAACTGCATACATGGAAGTCTATTGGCATAAGGAAGAGGTTCCTGATTCTGCGAAGAAATTCGGTGAAGTCAGCATGGAAATAAAAATGTATGACAGTGCTGATTATACTGAATATGTAGATACAGATATTAAATTTAATACAAATGGTATCATTGAATGGAGTGAATAATCAATAAGCCATTTGCATATAGAGAAAAAACGAAGACTGGAGGTTTGGATATGATAAATCTATATAGAACAGATGCAAAAGTATTATCGGAAATATCGGATTATGAAGATGATATTTGGGTATCAATGACGAAACCGACAGTGGAGGAAAGTAAATTTATAGCAGAGAAGTATGATATTGATTTGACCGATGTCAGGGCGGCACTGGATGATGAGGAGAGCTCCCGTATAGAGGTAGAAGATAATTATACACTTATCATTGTGGATATCCCATCTATCGAGATAAGAAATGACAGAGAGGCTTATACGACTATCCCGCTGGGTATTATTCTTGTCGGAAGTGCAGTCATAACAGTTTGTGCAGAAGAGACGCCTGTTCTTGAAGCTTTTGTTGAGAAGAAGGTCAGAGAATTCAGTACAAAGAAACGGATGCGCTTCACATATCAGATTTTGTACAGAAGCTGTATGACATATCAGTATTATCTGCGTGTCATGGATAGGCGCAGAACTCTGATTGAACAGAGAATTCAAGAGGAGACTGAGGACACAGACCTTATAGATCTCCATGAGCTTGAATCAAATCTGGTATACTTTGCTACATCACTTCGTGCAAATGGAGTTGTGCTTGACAAGCTGACAAGATACAGCAGCATCAAACAGTATCCGGAGGATAAGGAGCTGCTGGATGATGTTATGGTGGAGAATAAGCAGGCTATAGAGATGACAAATATATATCGTGATATTATCAATGGTACAAGAGAGCTTATGACGGCTATTATTAATAACCGATTGAATAATATCATGAAATTCCTTGCGGCAATAACCATTGTAATGGCAATACCTACGATTATATCAGGTATCTATGGAATGAATGTAGACGGGCGGTGGATGCCGCTGGCAAATACACCATTTGGATTTGAAATTATATGTGGAATTATACTTGTTATTTGCCTGATTATTGCTCTTGTACTAAAGAAAAAGAAAATGTTAAAGATGTGACATTTATAGATGGCGGAGGGAAATATCTCTCCGCCTTTAATCTAATCATTGCTACAGAAAAATTTATTTTCTGAAATTTTTTTATTTAGTTATATCAGACGTGAGATGACTCCCGCCTCTATAGGCGGTGAGTAACAAGTTCGTATCAGCGGGAGTCCAATCTCCCGTCTGATATACGCTCCGCGAGGATGCGCAGCGATTCGGATTGGAAAATGTTTGCTAAAGCAAACCCAAATCGCGCGCCAAGCTCGCAGGAGCGAGTCTTGAATTCTATTTAATCCGTGAAATAAGGTGGAGAGGGTTATGAGAATATTTCATTTATCAGATTTGCATATCGGGAAGCTCATATATGGCTATGATATGGAGGCAGACCAAAGATATGTATTGAACCAAATCATTCATTATGTACGGGAAAAACAGCCTGATGTTGTTGTGATAGCAGGTGATATATACGATAAAGCTTTGCCGTCTGCAAAGGCGGTAAAGCTGTTTGATGATTTTTTAACAGAGCTTGCGGACGGGCAGTCGGCAGTTCTTGTAATAAGCGGAAATCATGATTCTGCCGAGAGACTGGATTATGGAAGCAGAATTATGGAGAAGAATAATGTATTTATAAAAGGTTCATACGATGGTAATGCCCAAAAGGTGGTATTTGAGGATGCGTACGGAGCTGTCAATTTCTATCTAATGCCGTTTGTGAAGCCTATTGATATAAGGGAATATACGGAAGAAGAATGTATGGATTACAGTCAGGCTATGTCTATAGCCATTGAAAAAATGAATATTAATGAGAACGAGAGAAATGTACTTGTAGCGCATCAGAATGTAACGAATTGTGGAAAAAATAAAAAATGTGAATCGGAGCTTGTGACGATAGGAAATGTAGACAATATAGAGTCATGGGTATTTGATGCATTTGATTATGTGGCATTAGGACATCTGCATACTCCCCAGAATATTGGAAGTGAAAAGATAAGATATTGCGGAACGCCCGTAACATATTCCATGTCGGAGGCTTCTGACGAGAAATCAGTTACGATGGTAACATTGGAAGAGAAGAACCGTATAAAAACGGAGCTGCTTCCTCTTAAACAGCTTCATGAATGGTATGATTTTAAGGGAACCTTGAAGGACGCCTTGAACAGGGAATATAATGAGGATTATGCAAGAATTATGTTAACTGATAAGGATGTCATTATTGATGCGTTGCATCAGCTTAGAACAGTATATGGCAGACTGATGTTTATGGAATTTGAGACACGAAAGGCAGTCGATGATATTTCGGAAAGAACGGTGGCAGATATAGAGAAGCTTACTCCTCTTCAGGCATTCGCAGATTTTTATATGAGCCAGAAGGGAACGACGCTTTCAGAGAAAGACAGGGAATATATTGAGAAGCTGTGTAAAGAGTGGGAGGATAAGACATGAGACCATTGGTGCTTACAATGCAGGCGTTTGGGACATATCTGGATAAAACAGAAGTAGACTTTACAAAATTGGGAAGACAGGGATTGTTTCTTGTAACGGGAGATACTGGTTCAGGGAAAACGACGATATTTGATGCTGTTATGTTTGCGCTTTATGGGGAGACAAGCGGCGGTGGAAAGAACAGTACCGGCAGAAATGGAGAGATGCTTCGCAGTGATTTTGCCGACCCTAAAAATGCCACCTATGTTGAACTGGAGTTTGAAAATGATGGAAACAAATATCGTATATGGCGCAGTCCGGCATATGAAAGACCGGGATATAAGTCAAAGAAAATTACCGAGGTTAAATGGTGGGAGAATGGACAGGCGACCCAACTGAAAGCCGCAGAGATAGACGGTAAAAGCGGAATGAAGGGCAGAGTTCAGGAAATTCTCGGACTGACTGCGGAGCAATTCAGACAGGTTGCCATGATAGCACAGGGAGAGTTCAGAAAGCTGCTGGTTGCAGATACAAAGCAACGAGGAGAAATCTTTAAGACGATATTTGATACACATATATATGAGTTTATTCAGAGCAGAATTAATGAAGATTGTAAAGCGGCAGAAGATGAATTTAAACAGTTAAAGAGAAATATTGAAAATGCCATAGGTATGATAGAATGTCCCGATGAAAGTGCGGCATCTATGTATGGTATTGAAAAGCTTGATGATTATATCGGTGAAGGTTATGTAAGGCTTGAAGAGATACTTGGGGATTTAAAAAAATTAAATAAGAGGGATAATGAGCAGCGGGAATATTTCGATAATAAAATTAGAGAAATTGATGAGAGCTTGATACAATTAGAGAATTCCCTACATGGGATTGAAAAATGTGATGCCGATATTAAGAGACTATATAGCGAAATACAAGACGAAAAACAACAGCTTACTGATTTGAAAATAGAATATCAAACAGTCTCTGAAAATTATCAGTCTGCATCCGCTATATCAACGGACAAGCTGGTGGAGGAAAGAACAAATCTGGATAAACGGCTTGCGATATGCGCTGAATATGATGTATTGAAGCAGCAGCTTGAGCAGAAGAAAAAGCAGCTTGACAGTGAAACGGAGAAGCTGAATACGCAATGTCTGAAGCTGGGGGATATTTTAAAAGAGACGAATGATATTGAGGCAATTCTTGACAAGGAAGATTCTGCGGGGGCGAATATAGAAAAGGCAAAAAGTATTTTAGAAAAACTGGAAGAGAAAAAGGAACGGCTTATTGATTTGAAAAATGAGATTAGTGGTTCTGGTGGAATCAATGAACAACAGAGGATGGTTATTGAGCTTGATGAAAAGCAAATAAGTTGTTTTAAGGCAAGAAAAGCTGTCAACAGTAAATATGAGCAGATGGTTGAGCAGCAAAATAATCAGAGGTGTGGAGTTTTGGCAGATAAGCTGGTCGCAGGAAAACCATGCCCTGTATGTGGAAGCCTTGAACATCCGAATCCTGCAAAGCTTACCTCTACAGAAATAACAGAGGAAGATATCAAACAGTGTAAAGCAGATTTGGACGAGGTGGATAATCAGTATAAATCGGAGCATGATAAGTTTATAAAGTCAAGAGAGGCACTTGATATCAAGAAGCAAAATGTCCTTGGGCAGGTAAGAAAATATGCGGATTGTGCCAGCTATGAGGAGATAGAGGATATAATCGCTTTGCAGATAAAGGATTGTGAGAAGCATATTGAAAAGCAGCAGGATGATTTGCAGAAATATGAGGAAATGCATAATGCTTATGAGGATGCAAAGAAAAGGAGAGATACTCTTAAGGAAAACAGGCGGCAAATAGAAGAGAAGAAACAGGTTCAGGAACACATGCTTGCCGATATGAAAGAAACGATACAGACAGACATAGGCAGATTGCAGGAGCTTGAGAAAAATATCCATAATGACAAAGAGAAACTGAGAGAAAGACATGCGGCTATTGATGCCGAAATAAAGGATATCAATGAGCGAAAATTAAATGCTCAGACTGCGTACGAGAAAAAGAAGGATGCCATCGCACGACTGGAAACCGCTGTACAAAAAGGCTATGGACAGCTTGTGCATAGCTGGGAAGAAGCGAAGCTTATTATTAAGAGCGAGGAAGTATGGAAAGAACTGTCGGATGTTCATGAAATAACAGACGTTAAAATGTTATCAGACAGCAATAATATGACAGGTGTAAAAGAGCTGGCGGACGGCAAGGATATGATAGAAGTAAATGCATTGGCTGACTATCATAAATTGTTTGCAGAAGAGTCAAGTGAAAAAGTAGAAGTATTGTATGAAAGATATGATGAAATAACGGCATATTTACGGGGGCTAATATCAACATTAGAGACGATTCTATGTGATAGAAAAGCTTTTAAAGAAATAGCAAATCAGAAGAAAGATGAAGTGATTGAAAGACATACAAAAAACAGAGAGGCTTACCGACGATTATCAGGTGCTGCAGAGAAATTCCAAGGTGTCCGTATGGAATATGGAAGACTTTCGGAGCTGAATCAGGTGGCATCCGGCAACTACAAATTTGAGACGTATATTCAGGAGGTTTATTTTGACAGGATTATAGCCAGTGCAAACAACAGACTTAAGCTGATGATACATAACCAATTTGAACTGAGAAGAGGTAAGAAAACAGCAGGTGTAAGAGGACTGGATTTATTTGTCTATGATTACAGAACCGGAAGAGTGCGTGACGTAAAAACCTTGTCAGGTGGGGAAGCGTTTGTTACGTCTTTGGCTATGGCTCTTGGTCTTGCTGATGTGGTACAGAGTAATACCTCAGGAGTTAGGATAGATACGCTTTTTATTGATGAGGGCTTTGGCTCGTTAGATGCAGAAATACTTGAACAGGCTATCAATGTATTGGCAGAGCTTTCAAGGTCGAACTGCCTTGTGGGTATTATTTCCCATGTTGGTGAGCTGCAAAAAAGAATTGAAAAGCAAATACGTGTATTCAAAAATGTAAATGGAATAAGTTCTATAGATATCATTGGTTGTGAATAATAGACATGTTTACTTTTTGACCGTTCATCCCCCGTTTTTGACCGTTTAAATGCTTTTTCGGTTTTACAGGTCATTCTGCGTTAGAATGGGCATGCAGGTGAAAAGATGATAGTTATCTTTAACAAAATAGAAGATAATTTTGAAAATGGATTTGAAAATATGGGGGACTCCAAAAGTCAAACTTTTGAGGTCCCTCAATTGCTTGCGTTACAGTGGAATTTTATTACTGACAGTTGTTCTGGTTACCTATTCTTTATAGGAATACCGTTTACTTCTACTTCATCAGATATTTGTATAACGATGCATTTTCGTCCGTCTATTTCTCTTGTTTCAATTAAATCGGTTCGTTCAGGATTTACCTTAATAACAACATCAGGAGTTTTTACCTCAAAGGAACGTGTATTTACAAGATTGCTTGCATAAAGCTCAACCTTTGGTTCCGGTCTTGGCGCCTGATTTCCACTTGCATCATTTGAAACGGGCTTTGAAGCAATCGTTGCGGCGGTCGCTTTTTCAAAATGGGCATCGAAGTCCTCAAGCTTATCGTCAGTAACACCGCTGCTTGACAGCAGGCTTTTGATAGCGCTTTTGGACAGCGTAAAAGGTTCAGGATTATCTTTTTTTTCCTGCATCATTTCGTTCAGGTTTTCGTGGATATTTTTGACTGTTTCATAATCACAGTCCATACCGAGGGTTTCTGTTACGATAGTCTGAAAAGTTTCTTTCTGGGTACCGGCAGTAATAGGAGAACTTGTACCAAGCAGCTTATCCACAAATTCATAATGCATTTCTTCAGGCTTTTTACTATAGTATAGTACGTTGTGTATATCGGAACCTCTGTCAATAAAGGCAGGAAAAAGAAAGCCTATGTCAGGCATATCTACTACCCAGTCACGTATTCTGTTGTGGAAGGTGCTTTCGGCATCAAAATAACTAAGTCCTGCTTTGGACAGATTTACATGACAAATGGAGCACATGATATATTCGTATACTTCATCGGATGCATCCTCCATCGTCAGTCCGTCTGTTGTTTTTCCGGGAACGTCATAGGTATCATGTATCAGAAGGATTAGATAATTCCCTGTATAATCATAGGTATCAATAACCTTGTCATAGAATTCTTCTATAAGCGCATTATCTTCAAGCTTGCTGTTTCTGAGCTTCAAAAGAAATTCCTGTGTACCGCCTTCAAATTCCTGATTGGTTGGAAATGGCATTGTAACAAGGCTTTTTCCTATATTTCCAGAAAGTGTCTTTTTAAAGATTTCAAAATATTTGAAGGCTTCCTCCTCAGGTAGTGAGAGAAATGCCTCTTTCAATGTTGCAACTTTCTTTCTGTCACCGTCAACATAGCAGCCACATATCTTGCTTATTGAGCAGGTGGAAGGTGCAAATTGGTGGCGTATTTCAAGTACATCTTTTTTTGTCATTGTCTGTTTTCTCCGTTTCGTTATGAATCATAATAAAGACAGATATTAACGGTCCATTCCCATAGGCTTAGTCAGTCTGGCTTTATATACTTCGGGTTCCTTTAACAGTCTGCCCATCGTGTGAAAGGCAATAAATACAAGTTTATCTTTATTACAACAATCGGTATTTTTCCCTGTATCATGATACAGATTAAATTCTCTCAGATGATAGAAATATAAGTCCGGTATCGTGTATCCCTCACATTTAAAATCACCTGTAAACTCATAATTCTGCAAATAAAAAACAAACTCGTCATAGAGCTTTTGATTAAGAAGCAGCCCCTCCCATAGCTCTAAAGTGAATTTATCATCAAATCCACATTCGTCACAGAATTCTTCAATGACGCTATATGTAGCCAGTCTTCGTTTATCAAATATTATGTTTTGTTCCACAGTATCATCGCCCTTCAAAAATTACTTAGAAATTATATCACGTTGATTTTTAATTCTCAACACCCTGATGCGCTGACTGTCGAATATATCCTGACTGTTATATGACTTGTATTACAGCTGAATGGTTACGTTTATTGGGCGATTTCCAATCATATGAAAACGCCATGTTGATTACAGCATAGCAATGAAGTCTTTCTTAAGAAAATCTTAAATATTTGACAGGTTGTATCTTAATGGGAGCCTGTGGATAATAAATGGCAGGAGGTGGGTTTTATGCTATAATATGAATCAAGACAGTGAGCAGTTCAGATATCACAGGAAATAAGGCGGCCGATTGCAGAAGAATTAATTTCCTGATATATTCAAAGAGTAAAGCCCAAGGCGGGACGTTCTGCTTAAACATTGTATAAGTAACTGTAAAAGGGAGAGAAAGATATGTACAACATATTGGTTTGTGATGACGAAAAGGATATTGTTTCGGCTATACGAATATACCTGACTACGGCGGGATATAAGATATATGAGGCGTATAACGGTAGAGAAGCACTTGAGCAGGTAAGGCAGCATGAAATACATTTGGTGATAATGGATGTCATGATGCCGGAAATGGATGGCATAACAGCAATGGTGAAGATTCGAGAGGAGAGCAATCTTCCGGTTATTATGCTTACTGCAAAAAGTGAGGATACGGATAAAATTCTGGGACTTGAGGTTGGAGCAGATGATTATATTACAAAGCCGTTTAACCCTGTGGAACTTATAGCCAGAGTGAAGTCACAGTTAAGAAGATATATGCAGCTGGGGGGAGGAACCGTAACAAATAGTACAATTGTTCTCGGAGGAATAGAGCTTAATGATGACTCCAAACAGGTGACGGTAGATGGTGAACTGATTAGCCTAACACCTACGGAATATGATATTTTAAAGCTTCTTATGACTCATAAGGGAACTGTATTTTCACCAAAGGAAATATATAAATCGGTATGGAAAGAAGAGCCATTGGGAGCAGAGGGGTCGGTGGCGGTACATATCAGGCATCTCCGTGAAAAGATAGAAATAAATCCTGCTGAACCGCGATATCTTAAGGTAATATGGGGAAGAGGATACAGAATGGAGGACAATTAACATTGACTGAGAAAAAGGTAAACAGAATAAAGGGAAGTCTGTTGTATAAGTTTGTACTATATGGGCTTATAGCTGTAACTGCATTTACTGCTGCGATTACTGCAGGACTTACGTTTCAGATGTACTGCCATGGCATTTTGGGAAATCAGGATAGAGTACAAACGGATGAAATAGCAGATGAGCTGTGCGACGTATATATAAGTGACAAAATTGATGAATTATATAGAATTACGGCAGCATATATAGATTTAAAGTATAAATCATTTACAAATATATCAACTATTGAGGAATATTCCGAGTGTGATACGAATCAAGATGGAATTTTGAATTATAAGGATTTGGAAGCTGTAATGAATAATGCCTCTTTTAGGACATATTTTTTTGATAAGCTTCAATATGATGAAATGATTGATGCATATGCATATTCTATAGATATCCAATCATCATACGGTATGGGTGATATTCAATGTTCATATGAAAAGAATATGGCGATGCTGGCAGATGACAGTAGAGATATATATGATAGAAATTTTTCACTTAGCTGGTCGGGAGATTCATATATTTATAGTTTTTATGACACCTATGATGATGCGGATTTGGCACGGCAAGATATGGAGAATGAACTTAGTGGCTATGGATATGATTATGACATAATTCAGACTGTAAAAAATGGCTATATTCTCAAAATAAGAATATATAATGAAATGGAACTGCAAATCAATATCAGCTGCTGGGTTGATGCGGGTCAGGTAATAAATTCGTATGATATAGATTATGTAAACAATAAACTAAACCGTTGGTATAATTATAAGGATGATATTGTAATCATGTTTATTGTAAGCAGTATAATCTGTGCTGTCCTTACAATTCTATCGATGGTGCATGCCGGAATAAAAAAAGGGATTGAAGATATTAAATTGAACTTGTGGGAGCGATTACCGACAGAGGTCATATTATTAAGTATGACGGTGGCGGTAGTGCTATTCATAATGTCCTGTAGTGGAATGTATGATTATGCAGGATTGAGTCACATCCCGTTGCCATATAGATACGATATGATTAGCGATGATGCCGAGTTTTGGCTTATAGCAGTAGGTGCAACATCATGCTATTTACTCATTTTATTAATACTGAATAATCTGATTGTGAAAGTAAAAGCAAAAAGCTTTTTTAAGAAAAGCATATTGGGTAAAGCATCCAGATATCTGTTTGGTAAGCAGGGAAGAATATCAGTCTGGTTCAGATATATAAAAAAGAGAATTCCTCTTTGCTGGAAAGCTGTGATTGTTTATGCTATCGTATTTATATTTTGTATGATTTTAATTGGAGCCCTATTATCAGGTGGAGAAGGAGTAGCAATTCCTGTAATCATACTGCTGGCCATCGTGATTACACTTGGTTATGCGGGATTTATTGTTATGATAAATGAACTTCATAAAGGCGGCAAAGAATTGGCAAACGGAAATATGTCTCATAAGATAGAGACCAAGTATATGTTTGGTGCATTTAAGGAGCATGGAGAAAATCTCAACAATATCAATGAAAGCATACAGCTTGCTGTTGAGGAACGAATGAAGAGTGAGCGAATGAAGACCGAGCTTATAACAAATGTATCACATGATATTAAGACACCGCTTACTTCAATTATCAATTATGTGGATTTGCTGGAGAAGGAAGGAATCGAAAAGGAGCCTGAGAAGTCATATATAGATGTGCTTGCCAGACAATCGGCAAGGCTTAAGAAGCTTATTGTGGATTTGGTGGATGCATCTAAGGCGTCAACAGGAAATGTCGATATGGAGCTTGAATGTATGGATGCCAATATGCTTCTGACTCAGGCTGCAGCAGAATATGAAGATAAGCTGTCAAATAACGGGATGATTCTTATTGTCAATACGATTCCGGCACCTGCAAATATAATGGCAGATGGCAGACATTTGTGGAGAGTTTTTGATAATCTGCTAAATAATGCTTCCAAATATGCAATGGAAGGAACACGAGTATATGCACAGGTGGAAAGCAATTCAGAGAAGGTTGTAATTGTATTTAAAAATATATCAAAAGAACCGCTAAATATATCGAGTGATGACCTGATGGAACGATTTGTCCGAGGGGACAGCTCCAGAAATACAGAGGGCAGCGGTCTGGGACTTTCAATAGCAAGAAGTCTGTGCAATCTGATGGGCGCAGAATTTGATATAAAGATAGATGGCGACCTATTTAAAGCGATTGTGACATTTAATGCTGTTAAATAATTACTATCAGGTCTATTATGATATAATATATAGAATAACCATGAATGTAAAAAAAGAGATAGCAGAAGTCTCTGTGAAGACGCTGTTATCTCTTTTGTTTTATCCACTTTGTATTTTTGAGAAGATAGTATATAATATAAGATATAAGAATTACTAATTGATGCAATATTGGAAATAATGGAGAGACAGAATGATTAAAATAATTGCTGACAGCACCTGTGATTTATCTGAGGAGCTTATAGAAAAATATGATATTGATATACTTCCATTATATATTCATACAGGAGAGGATGAATATAAAGACGGAATTGGAATAACACCCGACAAGCTGTATCAATGGTCGGATGAACATGAGCTTACCCCTAAGACCTCGGCACCGTCTATAGAGGATGCTATCAACATAATGAAACCATATATTATGGGACAGCCGGAGAAAAGTGATATTATTTTATTTACCATATCTGAGGATATGTCAACTACGGCAAATGTTGCCCGCCTTGCTGCGGAGGAGCTAAACTGGGAAGAGCATGTATGTGTAATTGATTCCATGAGTCTTTCCACGGGTATTGGATTACTTGTTATAAAAGCGGCAGAAATGGCGGCAGATGGCTGCTCGATGAAGGAGATAGAGCAGGAGATAAAAAAGCTTATACCAAAGGTTCGTGCCAGCTTTGTAGTAGATACCCTTGTCTATCTTCACAGAGGAGGCCGTTGCAGTGCTACCGCTGCTTTATTTGGAACTATGCTAAAGCTGAAGCCTGAAATCGTTGTGGTTGATGGTAAGATGGATGTCTCCAAGAAATACAGAGGAAAGTTACCTAAGGTAATATTGGAATATGTAAAGGACTTAGAGCCATTGATGAAAAATGCATATACGGACAGAGTGTTTATTACGCATTCCGGCTGCAATCAGGATATAATCGATTCTGTTAAGGCATATCTTGAAGACCTTGGTATCTTTAAGGAAATTTATGTAACAAGGGCAGGCTGTGTTATCTCCAGTCACTGTGGACCAGGGACATTGGGGGTACTTTTTATAGAAAAAAATTAAAAAATCAGTTGACACTAAATATTGCATGTGATAATATAATCTTCGTTGTGAGGAACACCTCATACGAAATGCGCGAGTGGCTCAGCGGTGGAGCACCTCCTTGCCAAGGAGGGGGTCGCGGGTTCGATCCCCGTCTCGCGCTTTTTATTTTGGAAACCCCGGCTTATGTCGGGGTTTTTTGTGTTTGTAGTTCCGGTCCGTGTTCCGTATCATAAATAAAATTCCTTGGATGTACAAATTAGTATTGGAACAAATGGTATGGTTGGCTGCTTCTTGAAGCTGCTTCAGAATACATTTTGTGCAACGGATTCTATGTGAATATATTGTAAATATTAGGTAAAAAGTTAATATTTCTTTATATAATTTCTCTGTTTTTGCCTATTGAATAAAAAACATAGAATGATATAATATGAACACTTAATGAGCTAGGATGTAGCCTCCATGAATACCTGTAATAAGGGGGAGGGGTAGTTTTACAAAAAGAGGTAAATTTTATGAAGAATAGATTAAAAAAATTTCATCATTCAGCTGTTTTTGTATGTATTGTATTATCTATTGTTTTAGATATCATTTTG
Organism: uncultured Coprococcus sp.; assembly: GCA_964488185.1. Taxonomy (GTDB): domain Bacteria; phylum Bacillota; class Clostridia; order Lachnospirales; family Lachnospiraceae; genus Coprococcus. The sequence continues at coordinate 19,335 of CAZATW010000039.1, forward strand.
GAAATATTGGGAAGGCATTCGGTTATCAGTACATTTAAGTACATTTGGCAGGACCCGCTTGTCTTTCTTTATAATTGTTCCATTATTTTCTTTACGCTTACGCTTGCGTTGTTAATGAGAAAGAGAATATTTGGCTATTGTATTATATCATTTGCATGGCTGTTATGTGGTATTACCAACTGTATCGTTCTGGGCTTCAGAATAACACCGTTTTCGGCAGTTGATATGCTGATGGCGAGAAATACAATAACCATAATAGATAAATATTTTGAAGTATGGCAGATTGTTGTTATCGGTATATTGTTATTTATTGCACTGGCAGGAATCATAGTGCTGTTCCTGAAATCCCCAACGGTAACGGGAAATATTTACCGTATAAGAACGACGGTATTTATTGTAGCAACTTTTTGTTGTGTAATGCTTTTTACAAAAATAGCATTAAATGCCCAGGCTATTTCCGACAACTTTTCCAATCTGGCTACAGCATATAATAAATATGGTTTTGTATATTGCTTCTCGAATAGTGTGGTTGATGTAGGTATTGGTGAACCAAAGGAATACAGCGAGGACAAGATGCTTGAGATAAAAGAGGAGCTTGATGCTGTTGAGCCATCGGGTGCTGTTTTTGCAAAAAAGAAACCAAACATCGTAGTTGTCCAGCTTGAATCATTTATGGACCCTTCTTATGTAAAGACGCTTGAATTTAGCGAAAATCCTATACCAAACTTTACGAAGCTGAAGGAAGAATGTACATCGGGATTTCTGACTATGCCAGCTATCGGAGCGGGTACTGCAAATTCTGAATTTGAAGTTTTGTCAGGATTTAATGTGGCATATTTTGGTGCAGGAGAATACCCATATAAGACGGTCCTTGGAAGTACAACATGCGAGACAATAGCAACCCAGCTTACAAAGCAGGGATACAGTACACATGCAATGCATAACCATGACGGTACATTTTATGACAGATATAAGGTGTATAAGAATTTAGGCTTTGATTCATTTACACCGCTCGAGTATATGTACGATGTTGAATATACCCAGAAGAATTGGGAAAAGGATAATGTGCTTACAGGGGAGATTATGAAAACGCTCAATTCTACAAGCGGAAAAGATTTTGTCTTTACCGTGAGTGTGCAGGGACATGGAAGATATCCTAATGAACTTGATGAGGCTCATTTCAGTTATCCGATAAAGGTCACAGGTACAGGAGATGAATTGCTTGATACAGAATGGACATATTATTGTAACCAGCTTCATGAAATGGATGCGTTCATTGGGGCGCTGATTGAAGAACTTTCAAAGTATAATGAGGATGTTGTACTCGTTATGTACGGTGACCATTTGCCGGGATTTGAGCTTACAGAAGATGATTTGGAGAATGAAAATCTGTATCAGACGGAGTATTTTATTTGGAGTAATATGAAAGGCTTTCCTGTTGAAAATGAAGACATAGAGGCATACCAGCTTGGAACAAAGCTTTTTGATATGGTAGGCTTTGAGAAGAATTATATGCAGAAGTTTAATACCATATATAAGCCGGGTGACGAGCATTTTGATGATATCATGTGCGACATACAGTACGATATGTTGTATGGTGAGCGTTATATGTATCCTGAGGGCTGGCCGTATGAAACGAAGGATATGCAATATGGAATCGATCCGATTTATATAACGGATATAACAGAGGGAACGTATATGTATACGAAGGAGCTTAGTGAAGAGGAACTGGAAGAAGAAACCGATTTGCTGGAGCCGAAAGAGCTTACAGGTGTATATATATATGGCGAAAACTTTAATGAGTACAGCTTTGTCTGGGTTGACGACGAATTTGAAAAGGAGACTATTTATATAGATAGGAATACGTTGTTCCTGCCGAATGGAGAATTTGAAGATGGCGAGGAGATATGTATCGCTCAGGTTGGTGATGATAATATCGATATCGGTATTTCAGAAGTATATATTTATGAAAAGCCTGATGAAGTTTCAGAATAGAATACATTCTGGATAATTTGCTTCAGTATATTTTTGCTAATTATATCCTTGACAATGAATGTCTAATTTGTTAGCATAACTTCATATATTTTTTAATACTTTATTGACATATTGATAGAACATTATAAGAGAAAGTGAGAGAGAGAAATGGGTAAGATTATAGGCGAAGGGATTACATTTGATGACGTTCTTTTAGTACCTGCATACTCAGAGGTGCTTCCAAATGACGTAGACTTAACAACAAACCTGACACAGAAGATTAAATTACAGATTCCGCTTATGAGTGCAGGCATGGATACTGTAACAGAGCATAGAATGGCTATTGCCATGGCACGTCAAGGTGGTATAGGTGTTATTCATAAGAATATGTCCATAGAACAGCAGGCAGAGGAAGTAGATAAAGTTAAGCGTTCAGAAAATGGGGTTATATCGGATCCATTCTCATTATCACCTGAGAATACACTTGCAGATGCAGATTCGCTTATGGCAAAATACAGAATATCAGGTGTACCGATTACTGAAGATGATAAGCTGGTAGGTATTATTACAAACCGTGACCTTAAGTTTGAAGAGGATTATACAAAGAAGATAAAAGAGTCCATGACATCGGAGGGACTTGTTACAGCAAGAGAAGGAATCAATCTTGATGAGGCAAGAAAGATTCTCGGACAGGCTCGTAAGGAGAAGCTGCCTATTGTTGATGCGGATTTCCATTTAAAGGGACTTATTACGATAAAGGATATCGAGAAGCAGATTAAGTATCCGAACTCTGCAAAGGATTCACAGGGCAGGCTTCTCTGCGCTGCTGCTGTTGGATGTACAGCTAATATACTGGACCGTGTTGCAGAGTTAGTAAGAGCAAAGGTTGACGCTATTGTAATTGATACAGCACATGGTCATTCAGCAAATGTACTTCGTACATTTAAGATGGTAAAAGAAAAATATCCGGACCTTCAGGTTATAGCCGGAAATGTTGCAACGAAATCAGGTGCACAGGCTATGATTGATATGGGCGTAGATGCCGTTAAGATAGGTATAGGACCTGGTTCAATTTGTACAACACGAGTTGTTGCAGGTATCGGTGTTCCGCAGATTACCGCTATTATGCAGGCATATGATGCGGCAATGAATGCAGGAATTCCTGTTATTGCCGATGGCGGTATCAAGTATTCGGGAGATATTACAAAGGCTCTTGCAGCCGGTGCAAATGTATGTATGATGGGTGGCTTATTTGCAGGAACAGATGAAGCACCTGGTGATTTCGAGTTGTATCAGGGACGTAAGTACAAGGTATACAGAGGTATGGGTTCTATTGCAGCGATGGAAAATGGCTCAAAGGACAGATATTTCCAGCAGAATGCGAAGAAGCTTGTTCCTGAAGGTGTTGAAGGCAGAGTTGCATACAAGGGTTCACTTGAAGATACCGTATTCCAGCTTCTTGGCGGTCTTCGTGCAGGTATGGGCTACTGCGGTGCAGCCAATATACCTGACCTTCATGCAAAGGCAGAATTTGTAAAGATTTCAGCAGCTTCACTTAAGGAGAGCCATCCACATGATATACATATCACAAAGGAAGCTCCGAACTATAGTGTAGAGTAGAATTTCATATTTTGTATTTGTAGATTATATGTGGGTAATGCTTTGCCGATATATAATATAGAAGTATAAAGAAGAGCCTGTATAGTGACATCAGAGAATCAATTATACAGGCTCTTTTTATATAATAATGGGGATTTTCTGTATTTTACAAATTATGGATATTCGTATGGAAATGATAAGTGGGGATAGGGATGGAAATGAAGAAAATGAGTAATTCAATGAAATATTTGATTGTCGCAGTAACTGCTACCGTATTCAGTTTTATTTGTTGCTTATTTGCTATTATAACAAGTGGATTTGAACTGTTGGGAATTGTGGGGATTGCAGTTGCGGTGGTGGCATTGCCATTCTATATCATATTCCTGACTGCATTGATTGCAAATAAATGTGGAAAGAAAGCGCCTTCTCCTTGTGGGGTGTTTGCTATAGTTGACTTAATTCTGATGCTGGGTACCAGTATCTATGTAGTATATGATATTACGACCGGTGTCGGCTGGTTCGCCGGTTTGGTAGGAGTGCTGCTTCTTATATATGTGCTCCCCTGTATGCTGTTATTGCTTATGATAGATGGAGTTGTGGCTTTGGTAATTTGGAGAAAGAAAAGAAAATAGGAGTTTACATAACATGATGATTTATATGGCCCCATGGAAGGGATAACAGGTTATATCAGATGGGAGATGACTCGCCGCCTCTATAGGCGGCGAGTAACAAATTTACATCAGTGGGAGTCCAATCTCCCACCTGATATACGCTCCGCGAGGATGCGCAGGGATTCGTAGATGAAAGAATTATGGCTATATATGGGTGGATTGTTTAATGAAAATCCGGATGTGGGTAAGTATTTGAATAGGATTAAAAAGTCTAAAAATATGGAAGAATACAAAATAGCTGTAAATGGATTACTGTAAACTTCTTGTTTGAGAGTTGACAACAAAATATCCATGAATTATAATTTGCATATTGATGGTGATGACGAAGACGAGTAGCGCACTTTATCGCTTACAGCGAGTCGGGGACGGTGAAAGCCCGGCAGAATGAATGGGCGTGAATAACAACTTTATCAGCCGATATTTTTAAAAGAAGTGACTGCAAGGCAGTAAGTCAGGTGGCACCGCGGACAGAGAGAGCTTATGTTCGTCCTGAATATTTTGAGATATTCAAGATGAACATAAGCTCTTTGATTTTTGTGCATAATGAGAGCTTCGCCGCAGGCAGGTCTTGCATGTTATGCATATTTTAAAAAATTAGGGAAAAGGAGAAATGAAATGACAACAGCTAATATCTATCGTGACAGAGTATTAAATGAGATTACGGAAGCTGATGTAGATGCAACGATTAAGGTAGCCGGTTGGGTTGAGAATATACGTGACCACGGTGGTGTATCATTTATTGATCTTCGTGATATGTATGGAGTGCTTCAGGTCGTAATGCGTGATACGACCCTTCTGGAGGGTATCAGCAAGGAGGATTGTGTATCTATTGAGGGTAAAATAGAGCATAGAGATGAGGAGACATACAATCCTAAGATTCCGACAGGTACGATTGAGCTGGAAGCTCATACAGTAGAGGTGCTTGGTAAGGTATATAAGCAGGTTCCGTTTGAAATTATGACATCAAAGGAAACGCGTGAGGATGTAAGACTTAAATACAGATATCTGGATTTGAGAAATAAGAAAGTAAAGGATAACATGATATTCAGAAGTCAGGTTATCAGCTTCCTTCGTCAGAAGATGACAGAGATGGGCTTCCTTGAAATCCAAACCCCTATTTTGTGTGCTTCGTCACCGGAGGGCGCAAGAGATTATATCGTGCCATCAAGAAAGTTTAAGGGCAAATTTTATGCGCTCCCACAGGCACCACAGCAGTATAAGCAGCTGCTTATGGTTGCCGGATTTGATAAATATTTCCAGATTGCACCGTGTTTTCGAGATGAGGATGCCAGGGCAGACCGTTCACCGGGTGAGTTCTATCAGCTGGATTTTGAGATGAGCTTTGCGACACAGGAGGATGTGTTTGCAGTAGGAGAAGAAGTGCTGTCAGCTGCATTTGAGAAGTTTGCTCCTGAGGGTGCATCGGTAACACAGGCGCCATATCCTGTCATCAGCTACAAACAGGCCATGCTGCAGTTTGGTACAGATAAGCCTGACCTTAGAAATCCGCTTAGAATCATTGATTTAACTGATTTTTTCCAGAGATGTACATTTGCCCCGTTCCATGGTAAGACTGTTCGTGCAATCAATGTTCCTGCGAAGCTTTCAAAGGGACAGCATGAGAAGCTTCTGAAGTATGCACACTCAATCGGCATGGGTGGACTCGGATATCTTGAGGTTCTTCCGGACATGACATATAAGGGACCTATTGACAAATTTATTCCTGAGGATATGAAGGCGGAGATTAAAGAGCTGGCAGGACTGGAAGCGGGTAATACCATCTTCTTCATCGCCGATGTAGAAGAGCTTGCGGCATCATTTGCAGGACAGCTTCGTACTGAAATCGCAACAAGACTGGATATGATAGAAAAGAATGCATATCGATTTTGTTATATCAATGATTTCCCAATGTATGAGTACGATAAGGAGACAAAGAAGATTATATTTACGCATAATCCGTTCTCTATGCCACAGGGAGGTCTTGAGGCATTAAAGGAAAAAGACCCACTGGATATTCTGGCATATCAGTATGATATTGTATGTAACGGTATTGAGCTTTCATCCGGTGCTGTCAGAAACCACAATCTGGATATTATGGTGAAGGCATTTGAGATTGCAGGATATACAGAGGAAGACCTGAAGGAGAAATTCGGTGCGCTTTACAATGCATTCCAGTTTGGTGCGCCGCCACATGCAGGTATGGCACCGGGTGTAGACCGTATGATTATGCTTCTTAGAAATGAGGAAAATATCAGGGAGGTGATACCATTCCCTATGAATGGTAATGCGCAGGATTTGATGTGCGGTGCACCTGGCGAAGTGACAGAGCAGCAGCTTCGTGAGGTTCATATTAAGGTGAGACAGTAGCGATAAAAAACCGAAAGTGTCTGGCTGGGTATAGACCAGAGAGACCTTTCGGTTTTTTATACAGACGGCAGGAACCGCCGGTGGACGGTTCTGTAGGTTCCTTTTTGAGGTAATGAGAATTTGATTATTTATCAAATAACGGAGTATTCAATGTATAAAATTGCAATTTGTGATGATGAGCCTGTTCTGGCAGAAGCTGTAAAAAGGAAAGTAGATAAATTTTTTTCTGAATATGAAATGGAATATGATGTGGATGTGTATTATACAGGAAAAGATTTAACGAATGCAATAAAAAATAATATTTATAATATGATTTTTCTTGATATAGAGCTTGGGGATATGAATGGAATAGCTGTAGCGGCAAAGATAAGAAAAACAGACAGAGATGTAATGATTTGTATTGTTTCGTCATATGAAAAATATTCCTGTCAGGGATATCTGGTAAATGCTTTTCGATATATTGTAAGAAATATGGATACGCTACAGGCGGATATAAGTGAATGTTTATCCAGTGCAATCAGAGCATATGATGAAAAAAATCTGAAAAAATTATTTGTATTTAAAGAACGGGAAGTGTTCGTTTTTATAAAGAAAATAATTTATATTGAAAGTCATGGACATGAGCTGATAGTATATATTGATGAGGATGAGAGCATATGTGAATATCATATGAGAAATAAGCTTGATGATGTCGAGCAATATATAAACAGCAATTTCTTTTTCAGGGCAAACAAAAGTGAATTAGTAAATATTTTATATGTAACACATAAAACAGGCGATAGGTTATATTTGAATAAAGAGGGGTATATCAAAATAGCAAGACATAAAATCAATGAATATGCGAAAGTCTGTGCTAAGATAGTCGGTAAATAGATTAGGAAACACACATTTTGATTTCGATTTCGTGTTAATTCCCATGATTAATCTGCAAATTTTGCCAGATATTTGCAAATTTTGCCAAATATATTTACAAAGCCATTTTGGATAATATGATTAAAATATCTGAGTGTGATTGTGATTTTATGTTGCATACACATACATACAGAGAAAAATATTATTCATAACAGGAGGAAACTTTATGAGAACAAAAACAAAAAGCAGAATATGTACGGGGGTGGTTATGTTTCAATAGACGGTGCTGTAGATATAAAATTGAGTTTGGATAAAGGCAAAAGAACATATACAGTAAAAAGCGGTACATCTGCAACAAACTGGATAAGTGTTTCGGCATATCTGAATGGAGTTGGTTCAAGCGAAACCAAAAAAATTACAAAGAAGGAATAAACAGAAAGTTTTTTAGCATATAAGTCCGGGAGGAATTTCAATTCCTCCTGAAAGACTTTGGATATCAGGTTTGTAGTAGTTGCAGAAATGGCGGGTGATGATGTGAGACTTATCAATCTATGGTCCTTTGCAAGGGATTTTATCAGTAAAAAATATTTGATTTATATTGTTTCGGTTGTAATGTGCGTGCTTGCGATGCTGCTTTTTTCTGCAGGTCTGTTTGCATATCAGGTTACAAGATATGGAAAAAAGCAATGTGAGGAGCTGTTTACAAAGGGCGTGGATGGCACAGGGGTGTTTCGGTTTGACACTAATAGTAAGAAGGTGGATGAGAATTTTTTTGACAACTTATATGATTTTATCGAGGCTGCTGGGCAGATGGAAGAAATCTATGCTATAGGAAGTTACGTTGTGTGTGGTGGTTTTATTCCAGGTGGTACGGAGCTGATACAGATTCAGAAGGAGTTTGCACCAGAGGTATATAGTTTAGGATATCCGGAAGACAAACTTGTGTATCTACCGATGAACAAAGAAGCAATTAATTTATTTGATTGGAAGCTTCAGTCGGGAGAAATTATGGAGAGCGATGGAGATATTCATTATGTGTATCTTGGCGCTGCTTATTCCTCTATAGAGGTAGGTACTGCCTTTCGTGACGAGGATGGAGTCTGTGTGGTAGCGGGAATATTTGAAAAGGGCGCATGTATAGTTGATTCAGGCATATTATTTGGAGAATCCGATACACTTGAGTTGAATTATACCATCAATCTTGACAATATGATAGTGTATGGAGATAGCGGCGCGGGGAGTAATTGGATTACCTTCTCCGTAAATGACGGGTACACCGTAGAAGATGGCATCAGGGCGATAGAAAGCGTAGGGGAACAGTATGATGCTGAGATAACGTGGGCATCCTGTGAGAGTGTCTTATATCGAAGAGATGTGAAAAATGAAAGGATTATATCGACCACAAGGAATATGATTATATGGCTTGTGGTGGTGATATTTATTATAATGCTGTGTATACAGGTGTCTGATTCCATAGAGCGTTCAGGAGAATTTGGCATATTGTATGCAAACGGCAGCTCCACAAGAGATATTTGTGGAATCGTGGTTATGGAGAATGTCAGGCGTGCGGCTGTGGGATTTGTCCTTTGGCTTGCTATAGCTTTTATTATATGCAAAACAATTGTAATACCATATTATAAACAGGATATCTATCATGTGGACGATGGGATTATCATGGATATTTTCCTGCGTGGCATTATTCCATGGGTGGCAGTCTTTGCACTTTGTTATATCTGCGTAATGTCTATTGTACCGTTCATTATGGCGAGACGGCAGCAACCGATAAAGCTGATTGAAGGCTTTAAGGCATAGGGTTCATAAAGGGGGGATTTCCGTGAAGAAGCTTATTCATGACAGGTTGATGGTGGCATTACTGATATTGGCTACACTGGTAACAGTGATAATGGTGTTTCTGGAATACAGATATGAGGCGGGTTTAAATGCAGATATAGATGACAAGAAAAATGACGAGTATGGTACGGTATGTGTAACGCACAGTGCATTTATAGAAGATGTTATAACCGGTTCGCTTGATGATATTGACAGACAGGAAGTGTATAACAATTTTTCCATACCGCCATTGGAGGGTAATTTGATATATATGGACTATCGTGTGTTTTTATTTGATAACTCTTTTGATGGTGTTTGTGCTGACATCTATATGAAATACTCGGAGCAGCCTCTCGAGGAGCTTGCAAGTGGAAGATATCCAACTGTAGAGGAAATAGAAAAAAATGTTGGCCTTTTGTCCTATGAAGAGATGCTTGAAAAGGCAAATGCAGGAATGGCGGCGTATTACGAAAAATATCCTACACATTACAATAAGTCCAGCTAATAAATGTCAATAGAAAAATGTAAAAATTTCAAAATTATTTTTT
>CAZATW010000040.1:0-25997 GCA_964488185.1 uncultured Coprococcus sp.
CGTAGGTGCAACAGCAACACCACAGCTTCCATATGGACCAATGCCAAAAGAAAAGTCATTCCGATGCCAGTCAAAAAAGTGATTTAATTCACAACAATGTGCAGCTTCGTCTGCACAATACATACAGCTGTAACTGTTCAGTGCCTTCACAGTTACCTTAAATCTATAATTTGCTAACAAACGATGCGAAATAAAATAGTTGCGATTAGTAGCAATTTAGTAGCAGAGCAAAAAGAAAAGCCTCGGAAGCCGCTTATTTAGCGGGTTCCAAGACTTGTGGCTACTACTCGAACTCAATCGTTCCCGGTGGTTTACTGGTCAAATCATACATTACCCTGTTAACCCCCTTGACCTCATTAATAATTCTAGTCATTACCTTCTGCAACACCTCAAACGGTATCTCAGCACAATCCGCCGTCATGAAATCGCTTGTACAGACTGCACGAAGTGCAACAGCATAATCATAGGTTCTATCGTCTCCCATAACACCGACTGAGCGCATATTGGTGAGTGCTGCGAAATATTGTCCAAGGCCCTTATCAAGACCTGCCTTTGCAATTTCTTCACGGTAAATGTAATCCGCATCCTGAACCATACGAACCTTCTCGGCTGTTACTTCGCCGACTATTCTGATACCAAGTCCCGGACCCGGGAATGGCTGACGATAAACCAGATATTCAGGTATGCCAAGCTCCAGTCCGGCGCGGCGCACTTCATCCTTGAACAGGAGGCGGAGTGGCTCAACGATTTCCTTGAAATCTACATAATCCGGAAGTCCGCCTACGTTATGATGCGACTTGATGGTTGCAGATTTACCGAGTCCCGATTCGATAACATCAGGATAAATAGTTCCTTGTACAAGGAAATCTACGGCACCTATCTTCTTGGCCTCTTCCTCGAATACCCTGATGAACTCCTCACCTATTATCTTTCTCTTTTCCTCTGGCTCGGTTATACCTGCCAGTTTCTCATAGAATCTGTCCTGTGCATTTACCCTGATGAAATTAAGGTCATAAGCACCATCAGGGCCAAATACTGCCTCTACCTCATCACCTTCATTCTTACGAAGTAGCCCCTGATCCACAAAAACACATGTGAGCTGTTTTCCAACTGCCTTGGATAGAAGAACTGCGGCAACAGACGAATCCACTCCACCTGACAAAGCACACAATACCTTGCCGTCTCCAATTTTCTCACGAAGATTTTTAATGGTATCATCCACAAATGAGTCCATTCTCCAGTCACCGGCACAGCCACATACATCTATAACAAATGCCTTCAGCATTTTCATACCTTCCGGTGTATGCATAACCTCAGGATGAAATTGTGTTGCATACAATTTCTTCTCAGGGCACTCCATAGCCGCCACAGGGCACACAGGTGTCGTTGCACATATTTTAAAATCTTCCGGTGCTTCTGCTATATAATCTGTATGGCTCATCCAGCAAATCGTTTTTTCTTCAACATCGGCAAACAATACAGAATTCTTGTCCACATCGACCTCGGTTCTGCCATATTCGCTCACTGGAGCTGTAGCAACCCTGCCTCCCAGCAAATGTGCCATAAGCTGTGAACCGTAACATATACCTAAAATAGGAATACCCAGTTCAAATATCTCCTTGCTGTAGCTTGGAGATTCCTCTTTATATACACTATTCGGTCCACCTGTAAAGATGATACCCTTTGGATTCATTTCTTTAATCTTCTCGATTGGAAGAGTATATGGATGTACTTCTGCATATACATTACACTCTCTTACACGTCTCGCAATTAACTGATTGTACTGCCCGCCAAAGTCCAGCACTATAACCAATTCCTTATTCATCTGTCTCTCCTTGATTCAATAATATAGGCAATCATTGCCCAGACTTTAGTATAACACCTTCACAGTATAACACAATATGCAGCACTTTTGTGCTGCATATTTAAACTTTTTACATTTATCACGAAACTTAAAAAATATTTATTCAATCCGTATTAGTTTCTCCAATCCATGTTAAGTTTACGAATCCAAAAATCCCATAGCAAAAATTCTGATGGGATTCTCCCTGTGGTATACAGGTCTCCTTTGCTGACATATTCCTGCCGCATCCCTGCAATCCTGACTGAGGATATATCAATTCATCTCATTTCTTCTGACATTTCACCTCTCAATTTCCACACTTAATAAAATATTTACAAGACAGTACGCTTATTGGTACAAAGTACACACACCAAAACTCTAAGACAGCAATACCAATCCACTCTTTTCCACCTGCTGAAAATACCCCCAGCATAGGCACAATCAGACAACTAAAGAAGAAGATACCGTGAACCAATAGCAATCCCTTCAGCCACTTATCCGCTTTTGACCTTGCTTCAACCGTCAATTCTGCAAAGAAGGTTGCCAAAGCCATCAAGCCATAACCCAACAAATCATAATTGAAAAGAAGTCCAAATTGCTGAAAATCAAGAAGTGCCGTTGTCTGCTTGGTCAATCCTCCAAACCGGACAGTTGTCAGCCGTGCGAAATAGACCAACAAAATAACCGTAACATAAACAGTGGCAAATCCTACTGATGTTATACCTTCCAATTTTGTTTTTTCTTTTGAAAAATACCCATAGGCACACATCATGGGAATAAAACTGAATGCAATAAAAATTGAAGAAAAATAGCCTCCAAAATTAAAATGAAACAGCATCGATAAAGCAAAACAAATAACCGCTACTAAGTTGACAGCCGAAGCTATCACTCCGATGTTCCTATTCATCCCATTATCTCCCTTCTGTTTTTTTCAAACAACAGGTCCACCAACTTTTCATTCAAGACTCGCTCGCAAATCTTGGCGCGGGATTCGTGTCAGCGTTAGCTGACATAACTCATTTACGAATCCCTGCGCATCCTCGCGGAGCGTATATCAGGTGGGAGATTGGACTCCCACTGATGTAAATTTGTTACTCGCCGCCTATAGAGGCGGGAGTCATCTCCCATCTGATATAAACCGACCTGTCCTCTTTTTTCAAAAAATCATAACCCAATAATTCCTTTACCGTTTCGCTTCCCAGAAATGCGACCTTTGCAGCAGTAAGAACAAATGACAAAATTGCTTTATCTTCATCTGCAATATCCTGTTCGAGCGCCAGCATAAAGCCTTTCTGTGTATGAACAGAATTTGATTCCATCGAATAACTGTGCAAATCGCCTAATATTGATATTTTTGAGATAGAAGGATGTTCAAACAAAAATGAAACACATAGACCGCCCACGCTGTTAATCGTTCTTTGTCTGTTTCAAAATCCTGCCCCATCTTGAAATCTGCAACCACCTTTTCAATAATACGCTGCACACATAACATTATCAGATTATCTTTGCTGCCAAAATGATAATTGATTAATCCTAACCCAACGCCTGCATTTTCGGCAATTATACGGGCAGTAATCTTTTTCGTGTCACCACCATACCGCTCAATCAATTCCGTGGTAACATTGATAATATGTTCCTTTACATTTATCCTATTCTTAACAGTCATTTCATCCCACACTTTATCCTTTTCTTTAACATATGTCCTACAATGAAAATTCACTTTATCCATCGTATTCTCATTATTCATAACGTATCCCTTACTATCAGCAGCTCCCTTACTATCACTCCTCGTATCTTCCTGCCATCATCCATAAAAGATGACGACATGAAATATGTGCTTGCCCACGAAAAAGCTCACCTGAAACGGTACGACCATATCTGGAAGCCCCTTGGATTTGCATTGTTGACCGTTTACTAGTTTAATCCGATTATATGGATAGCTTATATCCTGCTCTGTCGTGATATTGAACTTGCCTGTGATGAAAAGGTCATTAAGAACTTGGGACTTGAAAGCAAAAAACCGTATTCAAATGCCCTGATAAATTGCAGCGTCACTCGCAATATGGTTTCCGCCTGTCCGTTAGCCTTTGGCGAAACCTCCGTCAAAAAGAGAATAAAATCCGTTCTAAACTATAAAAGACCTGCGTTTTGGATTACGATTTGTGCCATTGTGGCAAGTATCGCTGTGGCAGTATGCTTTCTGACAAATCCACCTTCAACCCAAAAGTTACTTGAGCTTGATTCGGAGCTTGACATATTTATTTCACAGGTGATTATGACAGAAAACAAAACGATACATACATCAGAAAATTTTCCCTGTGAAAATCATAAAATACTTGATATAGAAACAGATGGAAATAGCATTATTATATATTCATGGGTTTTATATTGCGAATATAAGGATGCTTCACTTGAAATTGAAAGCAGCTCACATGTTCCAACGGTTATTACAGTAACAAAAAGTGATAATGGCAAATACAATTTAGTTGAATACTGGATACCAAGAGACGGAACGAACTACGAAGCAGATATTAAAGAAAAATTTCCTCGTCATTTATGGGAAAAGGCATTGGATTCTCAATTATATATTGCGGAGCAGTCGGAAGCCTGTGAATTGACAGCACAGAACCACTTTATAAATGGCGGAGAATTAGACAAAACGGATAATACCTTTGATAATACAGATGTTGCCACTTTTGTATTTACAGACTCGGTTGAGCCTGTAACAATGCCTACCATTCATCTTGAAAAAAAGGATAACTCATTTTCGTTTTCCTGATCAGCTTCTAGCAGTTATCTTGCATTTGGAACAGGAAAATCTTCAACAATCCCCCAATATCAATATTCCGAAAATGCAGCTCCGCAATCTCCCGTACCGGACGGTGCAATATTTAAGAAGCTTACTACAGAAGATTCCTATTAGCAAACAGGGAAATTTCTTATAAAGATTAAAGCGGCAAACGGTCAATGCCTCTTTAACATCCTAATACTATAAATCAAAAAGGTGGCAAAGCCTTTAGGCTCTGCCACCAATATATTATTCCTCAGAAAACATCTTACTTCTCCGAATTGCCATTATTTTCACTTGAAGCACCATCTTCTGTAGAATCCGCCGTATCCTCACTCGTCGGCTCAACACTCATTCCAAGTTTACCTTTCAGCACCTCAAGCCCCTTCTGATACTGGGTATCCTTTGCCTCCTTAAAGTCATCCGTAGTATAATCCTCAGGAAGCTCTACTTCTATGTCAGGAGCTACCCCTTCACCATGAATATCATTGCCGTTCGGTGTAAAATACTTAGATATCGTCAGCTTCACTGCGGAACCGTCCTCAAGCGGAACAACGCTCTGAACAATCCCCTTACCATAGGTATTCTCGCCTACCAAAGTGGCTACCTCATAATCCTTAAGTGATGCAGACAAAATTTCTGATGCACTTGCACTTTCTCCATTTATCAGTACAACCATAGGCATATCAAGATACTCTTCGTCTGTTGACTTATATTCGCTTAGAACGGTTCCGTTCTTATCCTTCTGATATACGATCATGCCCTCCGGAAGAAGAAAATCGCATATATCCACAACAGTTGAAAGCATACCACCCGGATTATCCCTTACATCAATCATAAGTCCTTCCATACCCTGTGACTTCAAATCTGCCACAGCATCTCTGAACAGCTCATCCGTATTTGCAATGAACTGGGTAATCTGAATATAACCAATCTTATTTTCCAGCATTTCATATGAAACGGTCTTGTTCTCAACAACCTGTCTTGTTATGGTTACATCATGGTATTTTCTATCATCCATTCTGTATACCTTTAAAGTAACATCCGTTCCCGGCTCACCTCTAATAAGCGTAACAAGATAATCCAAATCATCTGATGACTGAATCTCGTAATCATCTATCTGAATAATATAATCACCCGGAAGCAAATCCACCTTCTCGGCAGGAGCCCCATCTGTTATTGATACAGCCACTATGGCACCTGTCTCAGGGTCCTGTCTTACAGTTACACCTATTCCTGCATATTCTCCAGATTCATCCTCCTGGAGCTTGGCAAATTCTTCTGCCGTATAGTATTTCGCATATGGGTCATCCAGCGCCTCTACAATACCTGCATATAGACCATTCTTCAAATCCTCATCCGAGGTATCAAAATAGTAATATGCATCAATGATCGCTTCTATCTTTGAAACATGCTCTAACACATCATTATCTACCACAGAACCATTATATATCAAATCATATTTCTCTGTGTTCTCATTAGATTTATTTTCTGAATCACTATATTTACCACTGGAATTATCTTTAAGTCTCTTTAACTCGCAGCCTGTAAGTCCCATACATACCGCCAATGCCATCGACATTATACATAATCTTTTTACCATTTTCTTCATTTTTCACAAAACTCCTTAAAACAAAGAATAGCCCCGAAGGGCAATTCTCTGAATATATTTATAAATAATTCATCGGATCTACATATGTTCCGTTTATTCTGACACCAAAGTGGCAATGTGTACCTGTAGATATTCCTGTACTTCCGGCTTTCGCAATAACCTGACCCTTTTCTACAGACTGACCCACTCCAACTATAAGCTGTGAGTTATGCATATAAACCGTACACACACCGTTTCCATGGTCTATCATAACATAATTTCCTGCACCACTATTATACTCTGAAATAATAACCGTTCCTGCCTCAGCCGCAACGATATCGCTGCCATAAGTGCATCCGATATCGATTCCCTGGTGATATGAACTTGCTCCGGCTGTAGGAGAATTTCGATTTCCAAAAGGAGAAGTAATAATGGTTCCGCCGGTTGCAGGCCACATAAATACACCGTCATAAGCTGACGGGTCATAAATAGTCTGACCTGAACCCGACTGATTCGCTATCGCAGCACTTTGGAGCTCTGCTATCTTCTTCTCTGCTTCCTCTCTCTCGGCTGCAAATTTCGCAACTAAAGCTTCCTGCGCAACGATATCACCATCATACTTTGATATCTCTTCATTTTTCTCATCAACAACATCCTGAAGATTTGCTCTCTGGGTCTCCAAATCCGTTTTCACTGACTCTACGTCACGGAGATCTGACTCAAGAATTCCCTCATAATCTTTAATCTTCTGCTTTGTTTCTATAAGGGTATTCAACTGCTCCTGATCATAAGCAGAAAGCTGCTCTACATACTCCGACTTATTAAGCATATCTGTAAATGATGCGGAAGACAAAAGTGTATCAATATACTCTACCTCTCCATTCTCATAAAGATACTGAATTCTTTTCTCCATTGCCGCATACTGGTTATCCTCTGCCACCTGTGCATCTGCAAGCTTAAGCTGTGTCTCATCTATTTCCTTCTGAAGCTCCTCTGCCTCTGCCTCTTTGTCGGTTATCTGTGTCTGAATTGATGTAATCTCACTATCCAGCTGCTGAACATATTTTATTAATTCATTCTGCTCTGCCTCCAGAGAATCCAGAACTTCCTGTGCATTGTCCTCATTTTCCTGAGCTTCATCTCGTTTATCCTTTTCATCCTGAATACTTGATGCATATACGGTTCCCAAAGAACAACCCATGACAATTGCCATGACAATTGCTACCTTTGGAAATCTTTTCCCTACTCTAAATTGTCTCTTCTTCAATTGAATCACCCCTATACTTTTAAATGCTTACGCGTTGTTACTAAACTACCAAACAGACCTACCCCTATACCAAGTATAAGTCCTACAGGAATCATTGTTCTGAACAGTTCCTCCTGGCTTACAAATGCAAATATACTTGTAATTACCTTAAACCGTCCTGCTACATATGTGAGTATCTTATCATACATCTCATAGAGAAGAACAAGCGGTATAGCCGAACCAACTGCACCAATAATAATACCTTCTATAATGAATGGCGCTCTTACAAAAAAGTTTGTTGCACCAATCAGCTTCATAATACCAATCTCTTCTTTTCTGACTGTAATACCTATCGTAATTGTATTACTTATCAGGAATATTGATACCAGCATCAATATAACGACAATACCCATGGACGCATAACCCACCAGCGAGGAAAGTGTTGACAAGCCATCCGCTGTAACATCAGAGCTCTCAACTTTACGCACCCCCTGTAAATCCTTTGCATATGCAACAAATTCTGCCTGCTTGGATACATCCTTCAGCGTTACTGAATATGAAGCCGAATTTCTAAGCGGATTCTTATCTCCAAATGCTTCCATTGCTGCCTCAGGGTCATCATAATTCTGCTCACAGAAGGTTTTCAAAGCTTCTTCCGGTGTAATATAATCCATAGTATTTACATAGTCCAGTACTCTTATCTGCTCACCGATCAGCTGTACCGATTCCTCCGGCAAATCCTCATCAAAGAATACGGATATTGTAATTGAATTCTCAAGCTCTCTCATACCTGACTGAAAATTTACTACTACTGCGTAGATAATACCAAACAGAAACAGGCATGATATAATGGTACCAAGTGACGCAAGTGAGAATAAAATATTTCTCCTGATATTTGAAAATCCCTGTCTTAGGATATAAAAGAATGTACTAATCTTCATCTATATATCCTCCCTGCTTCTCATCACTGATAACCACACCCTTCTTAAGGGTAATCACGCGTTTCTTCATCTCATTAACGATTTCCTTGTTATGCGTTACTACTACAACCGTAGTTCCCCGTTTATTGATATCTTCCAAAAGATTCATAATATCCACTGAGTTTTTGGGATCAAGATTACCTGTTGGCTCATCGGCAAGAATAATATCAGGATTATTAACCAAAGCTCTTGCCATGGCAACTCTCTGCTGTTCTCCGCCCGACAGCTCCCTCGGATAGGATTTATATTTGTCCGCAAGACCCACCAGTGTAAGCATTGCCGGAACTCTTCTCCTGATAAATCTGGCCGGCGTCTGAATAACTCTCTGCGCAAATGCAACATTCTCATATATGGTTCTGTCCTTTAGGAGACGGAAATTCTGGAATACAACTCCTATTCTACGTCTTACCTTTGGAATCATATTCTTCTTAATGGTACTGTAATCGTAGCCGGCAACTCTGATTTTGCCCTCCGTTGGGTTCAGTTCTTTAAGTAAAAGCTTAAACAAAGTAGTCTTACCCGAACCACTGCTGCCGACGATAAAGACAAATTCACCCTTTTCTATATTTATATTAACATCCTTTAGTGCCGTCATGCCACCAGGATAAGTCATCGTTACGTTTTCTAACTCTATCATACCGTATCATATCCCCTTTATCTTTATGCGCTCCATAATTATACTACAGATACCACACCATGTATGTGTTTTGTTTGTGAAATATTTATCAACTCTCTGGTAATTCTGCAAAAAATATGTAAATCATAATTTATTTCTTAATATGATATACCATATTCAATGCTCCCAATATCATATAAATAAGCAACGCTGCTATTATAACAAACATCATCTTCCACCAGATAATGTTTTTCATCAAATATGCTATTCCAAATATTGCCATTCCAAATAAAGTACTAATAATCACTTGAATACCGATATAATGTATGTACAGATGCAATGACATTAAACCAAAAAAAATCTGTATCAACTTCACAACAAAATTGTAACAATTTTGTAACATTATGTCAAGCATCTCTATACACATTTAAGAATATTGTATTAACATTCGCCATAACTAAGGCAATGAAACAGAAATAACTCACCGGACACATAACTATCGGCAGCCAACAATAATGTTTTCACATCATATCAATATGCCAGCCGCCGTAGTAACAATTCTCTTATCCATTTATATTAATAATCAAGTGATTCCATATACTTCATATACTTTACAACCATCAGCGCAATCTTAAATGTAATTGCATCCTCAAATACTCTCAAATCAAGGCCTGTACTCTTTTGAAGCTTGTCCAGTCTGTACACAAGCGTATTTCTATGAATATATAACTGTCTTGAAGTCTCTGATACATTCAGGTTGTTTTCAAAGAATTTATTGATAGTTGTAAGCGTTTCATCATCAAACTCATCAGGACTTTTACCGTCAAATATTTCCCTGATAAACATCTTACAAAGAGGAAGCGGAAGCTGGTATATAAGACGTCCGATTCCAAGATTGCTGTAGGCAATAATATTTGTATTGCCATAGAAAATCTTTCCTACATCAAGAGCCATTTTAGCTTCTTTGTAAGAACGTGACACTTCTTTTATTTCATTTACAATCGTACCAAATGAAACATAAACCGAGGACATAGCCTCCGTATTCAGCATATCAACAATAACCTTGGCTATCTTGTTCATATCTTCATATGACTCATTTGACTTAACCTCTTTTACAAGAATAATATTCTTCTCGTCCACCGCAGTAATGAAATCCTTTGTCTTTGTAGAGAAAATATTCCTTACCGTCTCTAATGCATTTGTATCCTTCTCGTTCTTTGTCTCGATAATAAATACAATTCTTCTCACATCCGTATCAATATGCAGCTTCTTTGCCCTGTTATAAATATCAACTAACAACAGGTTATCAAGCAGAAGATTCTTGATAAAGTTATCCTTGTCAAATCTCTCCTTGTAAGCAACAAGCAAATTCTGTATCTGGAAAGCAGCAATCTTGCCTACCATATAGGTGTCATCTGTCTCGCCCTTTGCCATAAGAATATGCTCTAACTGATTCTCATCAAACACCTTAAAGAACTGATAACCCCTTACCACCTGGCTTTCTGCCGGTGAATCAACAAATGCAAGTACGGCATCCTCGCAATCTTCAATATTCTTCAACGTAGATGCAAGAAGCTTTCCCTCTGTATCCATTACACATAAGTCTGTTCTTGTGATGCTCTTTAATCCATCAATAGTATCTTGAAGTATCTGGTTTGATATCATTATTTTCACTCCTTAAGTTTTTACAAAATACACTACTTACCTATTTTAAAGCATAATTAAAAAAAATTAAAGGGAAAATGTAGAAATTTCTACATTTTCCCTTTAAATATATCTCAGAATATATCTTAGTTCACTAAGATTTCCTCTGTCTCCTTATCGAAGATATGAATCTTGCTTAAGTCAAATGCAAACTGTGCTGTATCACCAGGTCTGGCTGTTGTACGAGCATTTACTCTTGCTGTAATATCGAACTGGTCGATTGTGAAGTATAAGTAAACTTCAGCACCTAACATTTCATAGATGTTAACTCTTGCATCGAATACACTCTCAGGTGATGACTCAATGAATAACTGCTCATCATGAATATCCTCTGGACGGATACCGAGTACAACCTCCTTATCAATTGCATCAAGAGCGATAAGTCTCTCAGCTTTGCTGTCAGGAATCTTAATGGAGTGTGAACCAAACATAAGTAATACATCAGCACCGGACTTAACAACCTTACAGTCGATGAAGTTCATAGGTGGCATACCCATGAAACCAGCAACGAATAAGTTACATGGCTTATCATATAAGTTCTGTGGTGTATCAACCTGCTGAATAATACCATCCTTCATAACTACGATTCTTGTACCAAGTGTCATAGCCTCTGTCTGGTCATGTGTAACGTAGATGATAGTTGTCTGAAGTCTCTGATGTAACTTAGAAATCTCAACACGCATCTGTACACGAAGCTTAGCATCAAGGTTTGAAAGCGGCTCGTCCATAAGGAATACCTTTGGCTCACGAACGATTGCACGTCCCATTGCAACTCTCTGTCTCTGTCCACCTGATAAAGCCTTTGGCTTTCTGTCAAGTAAGTGCTCGATATCAAGAATCTTAGCTGCTTCATGAACAGCCTTGTCAATCTTCTCCTTTGGTACCTTTCTAAGCTTAAGACCAAATGCCATGTTATCATAAACTGACATATGTGGATAAAGAGCATAGTTCTGGAATACCATCGCAATATCTCTGTCCTTAGGCTCTACATCATTTACAAGCTTGTCGCCAATCCATAACTCACCTGAGCTGATATCCTCAAGACCTGCTACCATTCTAAGTGTTGTTGACTTACCACAACCTGATGGTCCAACAAAGATGATAAACTCCTTGTCTTCAATTTCAAGGTTGAAATCCTTAACAGCATTGAATCCATTAGGATATACCTTATAAATGTTCTTCAGTGATAAACTTGCCATTTCTTAATTACCTCCGTAATTTATATTCTCTTTTTTGTTCAATCTAAAACATATTGGTATTTTACATCAAATATCTTTTTCATTCTATATGATTATTGCCCAAAAAAAATTTTTAACTTTTGTTTGTTTTGTATACGGTCTCAAAAAAACTAACAAAATGACGGTTTTCGCATCATTTTATAGGCTCTTATTGCGTTATTTTTGTGAAACCTTCACCAAAAACGTCCGTAATTTGGCAAATTATCAAAAATGATTTATCATCAATTTCCCTTATTTTTTCCTTAAGTTCCACTAATTGCCTACTTGACAAAACTGAAATTATCATTACCCTGTCCTTATTTTTGTACCCTCCCTTGGCATTCAGAATCGTAACACCTCGATTTATGTTGTTTATAATATAATCCTTTATTTCTCCACTGTGCTCTGAAATCAAATAAATCATCTTTCCCTGTCTTAATCCCTGCACAATACGGTCAGCTACCTTGGTGGAAATAAAAATTACTACTATTGCATATATAATATTTTCAACTCCAAATACAACAGCACCGGCAAGTACGATTGTAATGTCTATCACCGCCAATATAACAGGTGTACTGATATCTCTACGGAACCTGCCAATAATTAATGCCAACAAGTCTGCCCCACCCGATGAGGCCTTATACCTGAACATAATTCCATAGGAAATACCATAAAGCATACCACCCAGCAGCATATTCACCAATGTATCATTTGTAAGTATCGGAAATACAGGTAAGGCTGCCATGAAAACTGTTGATAAAACAGTTGTATATACAGTACGTTTCATACTCGTACGGTCCAAAACCTTTATTCCTGCTATAAACAAAGGAATATTGCAGGCAAGATTTGTTATCCAAACAGGCACTTTTCCAAAAGACAATGCCTCCATGATAATTCCCAGTCCCGTAACTCCTCCAGAAACAATCTGTTCTTCATTAAAAACCGACTCTACGCCCACGGACATAATAAAAGCTCCAACGGTAAGTAAAAAATATTCCAGCACAACATCCTTACTTTTCCTCATGACACCCTCCCCAAAAAGATATATTTCTTATATATTCTTTCCTATTTACAGGGAAGTCATACTTATCATGGATAAACAATAACACCCACGCCGTGTATATATGCATATACCCAACATGGGTGTCATTCATTGATTCTAATATATTCCTTAAAATTCCAAGACACTATTGTACATCAGATGTTCCAACAATAATTACAATGTCATAATCTCCAATGGTAACATCAAAGTCTCCTGCATCCAAGTCACTTATCTTGCCCATGGTTGGCGAGTTAAATTTCTCTGCAAGCTCGGCTCCGTCATATATACCTGATACACATATCTGTGTGGTCGAATTAACGCCCGGAATATAGTTTCCTACTTCAACTGAGGTGTAGCCGTCTGACTCCAGAGTTCCCTTCCATGAACCTGCAATGCCCTGTGTACCTGTTGAATTGATAACAGCAATCTTGGCCGACTTAATATCCGATGATACATCTGTGTTGTCACCTTCGCCATCCTTACTTGAATCTGTTTCGTTTCCGTCATCAGCACCTGAAGCTTCACTGCCACCATTTCCGTTAAAGGTTGGATCATCCGGGTCTATTTCTTCTGTAGAAAGCTCCGTCGTTTTTTCCGTTTTATCCGTTTTCGCTTCATTCTTTTTATTTTTATTTATGGTTTTTATCAGCAAAGCCAGCATAATAACAATGCATACCGCCAATATAATAACTGCTGCCCTGAGCATTGTCTCCATAAACAACTTAAATATTTTCTTACCCATCTCATGCGGCCTCCATATCATATAAAAATCATTTTGAGTATACCAAAGGTATTTTGTATTTTCAACATATATTTCACATGATATACTTGTTTTAAGAAATATATATATGATTAAGGAGGTCATTTTTTGAGTACAGCAATAATAACAGGAGCATCAAGAGGTATCGGCAGAGAACTTGCATTACAGCTTACAGACTACTATGACAATATAGCCATAACCTCATATAAAAATGCAGAAAAGCTACAGGAGGTTGCAGATTTAATAGAAGGAAAAGGCAACAAATGCTATGCCGAATCCGGAGATGCAGGCAGCTATGATTTCATTGAAAATTTCATAACACATACTGTGAAATTATTTGGAGAAAAGATTGATTTATTGATAAACAATGCAGGAATATCATATGTTGGGCTTTTAACCGATATGACTTACAGAGATTTTGATAATATAATGAAAACAAATATCTATTCTGTTTTTAATACGTGTAACCGTATTGTTCCATATATGGTAAGACAAAAGTCAGGCAAAATCCTCAACATATCTTCCGTCTGGGGAAATACAGGTGCTTCCTGTGAAGTTGCCTATTCCGCATCCAAAGGAGCTGTAAATTCCTTTACAAAGGCCCTTGCAAAGGAACTGGCTCCAAGCGGAATAGGTGTGAATGCCATAGCATTTGGTGCTATCGATACGGAAATGAATAATCATCTTTCAGATGAGGAAAAGAAGCTTCTTATAGAGGAAATTCCGGCAGGAAAGCTGGCTACTGCCGCCGAGGCAGCCAGCTTTGCCATCCATATCTGTCAGGCTTCTTCATACTTGAATGGACAAATCATCTCATATGACGGTGCATGGCAATAAAATGCAAACAATGTATGAAACTGTCATACAAATCATGTGCTAAACTACTAAATATATATTGCTAATTTGTTTGTTTTGCTATAAAATAGATATACAATGTGTTTAATAAATATATATGGGGATGACTAGATGGCACTAAAATTTCTAAACAGCAAAAAAAAGGTTGGCAGAAACGATACCGGAACAAAAGGAGCTGTAAATCCAAATGGTCCTGAGGAAATCGTTTCCAAAAACTTTACCATGAGGACGAATCCTAACACAAAGAAATTAACATCCGAAGATTCCACATCAGTAAATGAACATGTTAAATGGGTATGCTGGGGATGCGGTCATACAAACTCCGATGATGTATGTTCTGTATGTGGTAAAAAAAGAACAAAATAAAAGGAATAATCAATCAATATTGATTGATTATTTCTTTTTACGTTCTCTTTAAAAGCTTATTCCTGCTAAATTTATAAGTACACCCCAGATTACACTGACCGCATAAAGCGTTACAAGTACCTTCATATTTTCTTTTAGCCGACCTTTATTCATTCGAAAGAGCACCATCAGACCAACACCTGCACTAACAAGAAGACCCGACATCATAGCACCTGCATTCAATACGCCTTCAAGATATAGCTGGGTTATGATAACGGATGCCGCACAATTTGGTATTAATCCTACAATCGCTGCCACCGCCTCACCAAGTACGGGCATAGTAGAAAATACATTCTGTATATTCTCTTCCCCAATCATCCCGATAATGATATTGATAGCAATCGAGATAATAATTATAAATAAGGCTATCTTTACCGTATGCTTAAGAGAGGATTTAAAAATTCCATCCTGACAGTTACAATGCTCATTCTCACAGACTCCATGAATACTCTTTTCTCCTTTTTCGTGGTGATGTACATGTTCTTCATGACTGTTATAAGCATGAGGCTTATCCCGATGTATGTCGTTTTCTTTATTCGCCACATTTTCATTTTTGTTATCGTCCGTTATTTTCGTTTTACTGTTTCCAATCCTTTTCACACATTTATTTGCCATGTCAACAGCATAACCTGTTACAATAGCTATCACCGCCTTTGTTAAAAGTATCTTTACAATAACTAGAGAAGGTACGGAACTAGACAAAAATATAGGAAGCATCTCATCCGATGTAGACATAAAAACTGCCAGCAATACACCTACCGTAATCACTCCGCCGCTGTATAAATTTGCCGCCGCCAGAGAGAAACCACACTGTGGGACAACCCCCAGCAAGCCACCCACAAACGGACCATATACACCGGAGGATTCCATTGTTTTTATTTGCTTTTCCTCTGTTTTACGTTCAAGCCATTCCATCAGCAGATATGTAACCAACAGAAATGGCACCAGCTTGATACAGTCAATGAGTGCATCAAGACAGGAATCTATGATTAGTTTCATGCGTTTACCTTTCCCTTTTTCTTTTTCTTATTAAATAATTTTCGGAACCCGCCCACAATAAATCCTACACAAAATGCCAGTATAATAGTACAAATTCCGAATACTTTTTTCTTCATAATAACGGTTCCAAGTAATATGCCTATCAGAACGTGTGTAACATCTACCATTACCCTCGCAATATGAAATGGAACCCTGTTATCCGTTACCTTTGATATAATCTCTCCCAGCGTATCATATGGTGCCGTACCTATTCCCGCCTCCATATATATCGCTATTCCAAGACTGAACACCACAAGAAATACTGCCACCAAAATAATCTTAACAGGAATATTAGGACTTATTTTTAGTACATCAGATACTATCCAAAATGTAAAATCTGACATATAACCTACTCCTACCATATTTATTATTGTTCCCAAACCGATAGACCTTATAAACAAAAGTAATACAAATATGAACAAAACACAATTATATAATAGCTGAACTGTCCCAAACTGTACGCCTGTCACAACCGAAATTCCTTTTACGGTACAGGAACACGGATCAACTCCCCATTCTACAAACCGAAACATTCCGCTTCCCATTCCTATCAGGGCAACTCCGAATACAGCCTGCAGGATTGTTTTTATTGTAAGATTTTTTGTAAATAATTCCTTAAGCAGGTTCATTTTTATCCTCAGTCAAATTTCCCTATTAAATCAAATATATATATTATACAACTTCCGCAAAAAATCAACTATAAATTATTTTACTTCCTTACTTTTCCCTTTATTAACTTACCGTTAACTTTGCTGAAATAATACCATTTATTATTTATTTTACGCCAGCCTGTCAGAACCTTTCCCCGGTTTGAGAGATAATAAACAGCCTTAACGCCGTTTCTTTTCAATGTCTTCCTGCCTACAGCCGCTTTGTAGTTTTTGCCAAAATAATACCGGCTTCCGTTAATCTTCACCCAACCGGTAACAGCCTGTCCGTTTTTCTTAAAATAGTATGTTCCTTTTCTTGAACCTGTCTTTACAGTATAAAAACCGATTCTTGCCTGCCCGTTCTTCTTAAAATAATACAGCTTTCCGTTTATCTTTTTCCAGCCCTTTGCGTAGCTTCCATCATTTTTAATATAGTAATATCTGCCACCCTTTACCATCCAATGGTCATTTAAATATTTTACGGTTTTTCCTTTCGCCCTGTATGATACCTTACCGTTTTTTTTCTCAAGTCCAAAATATTTTGCAACTGCTGTTGCATCTGCCTTTCCAAGCTTATTGATTCTCGCATCCGTGCTTAAGCATCTCATATAGTCACTATAATTATCAATAAAACAATGTTCTATTACGACAGACGGAATGCCATACACAATCGGTTCTCTAATTAGCTGATAATAATCCGCCTTACTGCCATTTGGATATGTTGTGGAATATGCCAGACGCTTAAGCAGGCCCTGATTTCTGACACCTACAGCTCTGTTTAATTCTTCCAGTATGACCTTCCCAAGCCCTTCCTCCAGCTTCGCCAATTCCGAACGGTATTGCCCTGACGATACAATAACACATGCACCGCCTGAGTAAGACATTGCGCCACCAGATGCATTGCTGTGAAGACTAATCATAATATCCGCATCATACTCTACTGCCTTTGCCACACGTCCGCTGATATCCCATTCTGTATCATTATCTGTTCTTGTCAGAACAGCTTTAACCCCCTTATATGTATCAAGCTCTTTTTTCATTGCCTGAGCAATCTTCAGGTTCGTCTCACGCTCTGTTACAACGACTCCGTTATATCTGCCTACAGCACCGGAATCACTGCCACTATGCCCTGCATCAATCGCAATAATGATTACATCTTCCTCCTCTTCCGCTGCATGGACTTTAGCATTTGAAAACAAAGCAGCAATGCAAACCAAAGCAAATATTCCAACGAGTATATTATACCATTTTTTCAAATGTCATCTTCCCTTCCGATTTATTATTATTTATAACGTAACATATTTGTAACATTTTTTCAATAAAGGTATGTGCAAAGAATCAATTTGATTTATTTAACATAGAATTCCCCATAAAAAAAGACCTTTTAGCTAAATATCTCATTCAACTAAAGGCCCTTTTAACTATTCTTTTACAAATATTTTTTCTGAACTCATACCTCTTTTCTCCACGCATTATCCGCCCCACATACTTAGGGTTTATAGATAACAAAATAGTACACATACAGACCCACCTTTTCTATTATTATTTACATTTTCCCTATAAAACTTTTATCAGGCTTCCCACCGTGTTGGTCTGTCAAGTCCACCTATCATATTTAATAATGTGGACTTACCGCTCCCATCTGATATATTTACCATCAGTTAGCTATAAATGCAAAAATACCGTAACGATTGTTTTTACTCACTTTCCAAACATTCGTTACGGCATTTTTGTAATCATATAGCAGCTAAATCTATTTCACTTTAACAGCCTTCACCTTGCTATAAGCACCATATAACTTTTTACCGTTTACCTTCTTATAAGCACGAACCTTCACATAGTATTTCTGCCCCGATTGCAGTCCTGCCAGTTTCACATTTGAAGTCGTTTTCTTAGTAATATTCTTATAGCCCTTATTTTTTGTAAACTTTGAATCCGTAGCATATACTACCTGATAGCCTGTTACCTGACTGTCGGCTTTCCACTTTACCTTGATTGTTCCGGATGTACCGGAAGATGCATTAGCACTCTTTACCTTCTGCGGTTTTATTTTAAAGGTTTTAACGATGGTTCCCTTATATTTACCACAGCCGCGTACAACCAGCGTAGCCTCACCGACCCGCTTATTGTTCAGATAGACAACCGAATACTCTACATTTTTCTTAAGCCGCTTTCCATTTAAGGTTACTTTCACATTCGGCTTAATGGCTTTTCCGGTATAGGTCTGTGTTGCGACCTTGCTTACCTTCGCCTTTGCTATGGAGGTCTGTGTTGTCTTTACGGATTTCACCAAATATGGATTTATTGTATAAAGTGTTGGTGCTCCGCCATCCGTAACATACCATCTTACATTTCCATCCTTACAGTATATCGGCTGGCAATCTGAAAGGCGCACATTTTTCTTTACAATATCACTTGTCTGATTTCCCGCACCATCTATTGTAACTACAGATGTCGTGATTTTACCTTTGCTGTTTTCTTCCTCCCACAGCAGCATAAAGCTGTCTTCACCAAGCTTAACAAGCTGTGGTGTCTTAACCTCAATTTTATCGCTTGCCTTATATTTTGTCAGCCATATTACTTTTGTGCCTGTTAAATCCTTATCGGTTGCTGCCACAAATATATTTCTTACATCATAGGAATTTGCAGTCTTATTAAAGTTTACTGCATTTCCCGCAATCAGGCATTTATCTGAGGAAAGCTCAAAGCCGCCAACGGAGGCTCCCGTGTCATTGTATCCGCTGACATTCTCTAAGGAAACAGGAATGGTATAATCAACCTCGGTTATATCCCCATTTACGAGACATTTCGTTATGGAGATTCCTCTAGGATATGCATCACCATGGTCTACCCTGTAGATATATTTACCGTCAGTCTGAATGAACTGATTGAAGGAATGGCTTACATAACCTGCCTGCGCAATATTCATGACATCATAGTATTCCTGCACCTTTGACATGTTGCTTTCTTTGATAACATAAGTCATATTTGCCTGATGATGAAGCCCGTCACTGCTTTCATACATCTCGTGACACGTATGTATATAGAGCTTTCCACCTGTCTCTGTCATGCGAAGTGAGCCTGCATCAAAAGGAATATAGGTATTACAGCCCTTGTATGATACGGACTTTATCCGCTTCCACGTTTTTGAGTATTTTACGACCCGCATGACCTCTGCCTTGTCACTGTCCTTGGCATTCTTCTTACCAAATACAAGATAGTTGTAATTCTTGCCGCTATAGAAGCCGCCAAATAAATTGAGCTCCATTTTTATGGTCTTACGGCTCTTTAGCTTCTTACCATCTGAGGAATATTTTTCTACAATAACATTTTTTCCCGTATATTCTACTCTGGTTAATGTGCCATCGGAATTCTGGGTAAGATATGAATTTACAACATTACCATATGTATTATAGTTATTTGCCGAACTATTCTGCGTGGATGCACCCACCATCGAATACACATTATTGGAAGGATTTTTAATCGCTGTGTCCTTTACCACCTTTACCGAATAAGTTGCTTTAAGCCCACTATTCGTTTTTACCGTTATGGTAGCTGTTCCTGCTTTCCATCCGGTTATCTTGCCTGACTGATTTACGCTTGCAATCTTTGTATCACTGCTTGTATATGTGTAGGTCTCCGAAAGCGTACCGTCTGTAGACGCCTTAAGCTGCAGGTTTCCGCCAACCTTTACCTGCTTTGATGCTGCGGTGACGGTTATCTTGGTAGCATGTTTCCATGTAAATCTTTCTAAATAGAATTTATCCCCATTCTTTTCTATCGCAACGATTTCATCACCATATTGCATCAACGAAAATACAGGATATGCAGTCGGCATACAGCCTGTTTCTTTTCCGCTTTTCAAGCTGTACTCTGCAATGGTCTTACTATCCTTAAAGGTAATCACGGAATTCCGCTCATCGCAATATACCGTACGTGTACCTACGCATGCCTTTTCATCAAATTCACCCGATTCATTATTTATGCGGTTTAACGCCAATGCCAAATCAGGTTCATCCGTTGCTGTACTGTATTTGCTTGTATCAATCACTTCAAGTACATTATTAAAGGTATTGTCTACGGCAATATATTTTCCGCCTATTGCTTCTACCTGTCGCTGTCTTTCATACCAATATCTCTGGCTTATCATTATGTTAAAGTCATCGGCAACAGACAGCTGATTACTCTTTACACTTCCATTTCTAAGTACGTTCATGGCATGGTCATATCCCCAATATACCCAGTTTGTATATCCAACCACAAAGAAGCTTCCTGTACTGCTGTCAAAGCCTACAATATCATATACGGTGTCTGTCGCTGTATAGCTGTCAAGCGGTGTACCGTCGGCAGAAAGAAGATACATCTCCTTTCCAGCGGCTACGATCATTCTTCCTGCATCATCTGCACCGATACAGTCAGCACCTACACTAAGCTTTATATTGCTCTGTACTGCCTGCTTCGCCAAATCATAGACGATGACGGTCGGTGTTTCCCCTACATAATATGAGCTGGAAAATACAAGCACATACAGCTTATCCCCAACCAGACTTACATCCTGAACCTCGGAATAATTTGTGTATTTCCCTTCACAATAAAATGTCTCCAGAAGCTTCGTTGTTCCTGTCTCCATATTGTAAAAAGACAGCTTGTTTTCATTTAAGAAATAAATTCCACCGCGTTCTTCACACGGGATTTGCATTGTCGTGTCATAATAATTGTCAAATACAATCGTATCCGTACCAAGCTCCGTAACATTAGCGGCTGCTTTTGATGCCGCCTGTGGTTTTAATATCAATACCGCCACGGCAGATACGACAAGTAAAACTGACAAGAAAAGACACATACGTTTTTTCGCCCTGTTCATAGAATAACCATCTCCTTTACCCTCATTAACTAAACCAAAAGATAGCCATAGACGCTTACATGCAAGCATGATGCATCTATGGTTATCTCTTAAGTGCATTACTTGCATTCATTAAGTATTTATATTATACCATTCATTGCTACATCCTGCACTTGTTTTTTAGTATTCCAGATCTATATCACCCATACTGTTATTTATCCTTATATATGTTTCTTCATTGCCCTCCTGTCTGAAGCTTGTTCTGTAATCTCTTCCATTTACCTCTATATCACCCATACTGCATGAGACATCAATACTATAATCATCCAAGTCACGGTTTCCTTTTACTTCTATATCACCCATATCCATTTTCGCATCAAGTGAGGTGAAGCTGCTGTATTCCATATCGCAGTCTCCCATATTACAGGTGATATTTACAGCTCCGAGCGAGCAATTTTCAATGTCAATATCCCCCATGGCACAGGTTATGTCCGTGATTTCCGCATTGATACTATTTATATTCAAATCTCCGAGGTCAACTTCCAGTCCAAGTCTTTTTATTGTCACATCTTTAGGAACGGTCAGGGTTATTTTACATTTTGATTTTCCCACAAGAGTGGTACTGACATCCTTCTGTGTAAGTATCAGAGCCCCGTCACCATAGTTCACCTCAGGTACAAGCTTCTCGCTGCATTCATAACTTACGCCAAACTGCTGACCTGTTCTTATATTAAGCGTTGCGACCTTCAAATCAACTATCACTTCAATATTTGTATCATTTATTTCAATATTCTTTGTATCGGATATCCTGTCTCCCGTAAAATCCATCCAGCTAAACCATCTGCTGTTTCTTCCGAAATTAAACATATGATACATGATTCCCACAGTCACACACGCTATGGTAATTACCGATATCACCATAAGATATATTTTTTTCTTCATACCTGACACCTCCTTCTAATACTGCTTTCCAAATATTGCTTTTATCATCATCTGAATGATTCCTGCAAGAACCCACACAATCCATGTAATATGCCATGAAAATGTCAGAAAACTCCAGCATAGATAGATACATGTAACCGTAGGCCAATAAACTGACATAATATCTGCAACCGCTTTATTTTCGTAAATCATTTGTTCCTTTTTTGCGTATACATACTTATTCTCTGTCATTTCATCGGCACTTATATTGAGAAGAATCCTATATCCTCCCCATCTGACAGATGTATATACAATCATAAACACGCCGATTGCCACAAACAGGAATAAAAATATCGGTGATACATCTTCCCAAAACGGAAACATCCTTCCAAGAGCATCAAAAATGATTACAGGTACACAGGAAATCACGCACATAATAATTCCGATAGCCATACGAAGTACATGAGCTAATCGTTCATCTTCCCTTGCCTTTTTTACATAATCACCTGTTCCAAAATCCATCTGACAATGCTCCTTCTTCAGATAGCTCCATTTACTCATAAGTATACCTGCACATACAATAAAACCTACGCCTATTGCAATGATGAAAAGCATCAATGCAGCTCCAATTCCTTCTGCTATATCATCATTTAAAACCTCATAAAAATCTATATATGCATCTGCCAATATCGGTGCGCAAACCGATATAATACAAAATGCTATCCCAAGTGCCAACGTGCAGGAAAGCCTCATTCTGGAATTCAGAAAGCGCTTGGCCTCTTCAATGCTGACTTTCCTTACTGCACTGCCGTCTTCTTCCATTACAATATTTCCTATCCCCAAATCTTCAGCAAGCTCTTCAATATTTCCAAACTCTGAAATCACAATACCCACAGCCTCATTTTCTGTTTTTCCCTCTGCTTTTAATTCTATATATTTGTCTTCCATCATCTGTAAAAGCTCCTGCTTTGCTTTTTGTACTACAGCGGTATCCGGATAGCTCATAAACATATTTTCAAGATATGTTCTAATTGTCTCCATACAAATCCTCCATTTTCTTTATCTTCTAATAATCGATATTTGCATAACTATTTTTGTATAAATTTCTCCACGACTTCCTTAGTCAGTTTCCATTCCTCACATTTGTCATAATAATATTTTCGTCCTGTCTCCGTAATTCTGTAATAGGTTCGTCTCTTGCCATTCCCCTTATCTTCATCCGAAAATGATTCTATATAACCATTCTTCTCCATTCTGGTAAATGCTGAATATAGTGTTGTCTCTTTGATAATATACTTTTCCTCAGACATACTTTTTATCAGTTTTGAGATTTCATAGCCATAGGATGGTTCATTTAGCAATATATATAAAATCATGGTGTCATTATAACCTCTGATTACATCACTGCTTATTACCGACATATATCCTCCTTTCTCCTACGTCTGTCGTACTACGTCTGTCGTACTACGTCTGTCGTAGTACGTCTGTCGTAGTAACCATAACAAAGTATTATAAGATTGTCAATAGTATTTGCAAGATTTTCTCTTCTCCTTGATATAAATGAAAAGACAACCTTTGCATATGAGAATACAAAGATGCCATGATATTACTTGACATGACATCTTGTTATCTATTATAATTAGAAATCTAAATATTAGAATTAAAATTTTACTTGGAGGGCTTTATGAAAGAGACACTTCATTATCTTCTTATGGCAAATCATCTGTTGTTTCAAAAATCTTTGCTAACAGAAATGAAAGACACCGGTCTGACCTTAGGACAGCCAAAGATACTTGACTATTTGAGGAATCACGATGGAGCAGTTCAAAAGGAAATAGCAGCGTCATGCCATATTGAGCCTGCAACACTTACGTCGGTTCTGCTCGGCATGGAAAACAAGCAGCTGATTACTCGCAAAATGCGCAATGGCAACCGCCGCAGTCTATATGTTTATCTGACGGATAAAGGCAGAAAGTCTGCTGAACGTATAGCGTTGGAATTTGACAGGATTGAGAAAAAAGCGCTTTACGAATTTACCGATGCAGAAAAAGAGACTTTAAACGATTTTCTGAAAAGAATAAATGAGAATATCAGCGAAAAAGGAGATGCTACTAATGACTAAAACCGAAATTGCCAGACGATACCTATTGTTTATCATAAGCCTGTTCTTTGCGGCTCTCGGAGTCGCATTCACAAAACACGGAGAGCTTGGCGTATCACCCATATCCTCCGTTGCAAATATCATGAGCTGTAGGTTTGATTCCCTTTCCCTTGGAACATTGCTAATCATCTGGAACTGTGTTCTGATTGTCGGACAGATAGTAATTCTACGCAAAAGCTTTCAACCGATACATCTTTTACAGGTGCCATTATCATTCCTATTCGGTTGGTTTACAGATATTGGAATGTGGCTTGTGACTTTCATTCCTGCAAATTCCTATCCGATTCGTCTAACTATGGTGATTGTCGGCATTGTAATTCTTGGATTTGGCGTATCACTTGCTGTCATTGCAAATGTCATCATGAACTCAGGTGAAGCATTTGTAAAAGCAATTTCAGATACCCTTCACAAAGAGTTTGGTAATGTAAAAATAGCATTTGATGTTACCTGTGTTGTGCTTGCTGTGGTTCTGTCACTAATATTTTTCAATTTTTCCATTGTCGGAACAAGAGAAGGAACCATTATTTCTGCCTTTCTGACAGGCATTGTTGTAAAATTCTTCAGCAAAAGATTGAATAAACCATTAAATCATATTTTAGTAAATAAAAAATGCCAGACCTCTGATAATGAGTTTCAATAGCCTGCATTCGGTTTAATAAGCTTATCTACCACACATACATTATAAGTGTTCAAGAATAACACGCCATTCTTTAACAAGTCTTTCTAATGAAAATGCTGCATTTGCAGGACTTGTTGAAGGCAGCTTTATGATTTCACGTTGATTATGAGGGAAAATATGCTTTTGATAGAGCTCGTATGATTTATTACCATTTGCATAGACAGCCCTTATATCACAGGAATCAAATATCTTTGATAAATCGTTTGGTTTTACGTCCTTTATACTGGCATCTGATGAACCTTCTATGTTACAGCTGGCGATGACATCCCATACTGCAATGTTATGCACAAGAAGCAGTTTCTTTTTCTCGTTAATTTCGTTCGGCACAGGGCATTCAAGAAGTACTGCAAGTACCCTCCAGAACCTGTTTTGCTTATGTCCGTAGAAAAACTGCTGCTCCCTTGACTTCACCGATGGAAAGCTTCCCAGAATAAGAATTTTTGAATTTGCGTTATATAACGGCGGTATCGGATGTGATATTTGTGCCATACCCTTCTCTCCTACTTTTACTTTAATACATTTCTCTGATTAATCATCATTTCTTCTATCTTTTAATTTGCATTTTATAATAAAATGTTCTTTTTTTCAATTGACAACTCCAATGCGTTTGTGTCAAGCAATCGTTGGCAACTTTCTCTTTGTTTTTCTCAATGATATT
>CAZATW010000041.1:0-25666 GCA_964488185.1 uncultured Coprococcus sp.
GTATAAAGCAGGTACCTGATACAAAGGGTGGCGTTCAGTTCAACCCGGATGGTACATTAAACAGAGCAGCAATGCTTACAATCATGAACCCTGATGATAAGGCAGGTCTTGAGGCTGCTCTTAGATTAAAGGATCAGTATGGTGCTGAGGTAACAGTTGTAACAATGGGTCTTCCTAAGGCTACGGATGTTCTTCAGGAAGCAATTGCTATGGGTGCTGACAAGGGTGTTCTGATTACAGACCGTGTTCTTGGTGGAGCTGATACATGGGCAACATCAACGACAATCGCCGGTGCTTTAAGAAAGTTAGAGTATGATTTGATTATCACAGGCCGTCAGGCTATTGATGGTGATACGGCTCAGGTTGGACCACAGATTGCAGAGCATCTTGGACTTCCTGTAATTTCATATGCACAGGATATTAAAGTTGACGGAGATTCCGTTATTGTTAAGCGTCAGTATGATGACGGATATCATATGTTAAAGGCTAAGATGCCATGTCTTATTACAGCACTTTCAGAATTAAATGAGCCTAGATATATGACACCGGGTGGAATCTTTGATGCTGTGAATGCAGAGATTACAACATTGGGAAGAGCTGATCTTGTAGATGTTGATGATTCTAACATCGGACTGAAAGGTTCACCTACAAAGATTGCCAAGGCTTCAGATAAGGTTAGGAAGGGTGCAGGTGAAAAGGTTGTACCTGATTCTCCGGATGAGGCAGTAAGCTATATTGTTGGCAAATTAAAGGATAAGCATATAATCTAATAAATAAAGGAAAAGTGGTGAATAAAATGGGCGCAATGAACGCAGAAGATATGAAGAACTACAAAGGCGTATTTGTCTTTGCACAGCAGGTAGATAATAAGTTAAGTGGTATTTCTTTTGAATTAATCGGCGAAGGCAAGAGACTTGCCGAGAAGCTCGATACAGACGTAACTGCAGTATTAATCGGTTCTGATGTAAAGAATCTTGTTGATGAGCTTGCAGAATACGGCGCAGATAAGGTTATCGTTGTTGATGATCCGGAATTGAAGGATTACAGAACTGAGCCATATGCACATGCTCTTAGCTCAGTGATTAATGAATATAAGCCGGAGATTATGTTGGTTGGTGCTACAGCAATCGGTAGAGACCTTGGTCCTACAGTTTCAGCCAGAGTAGCTACAGGTCTTACAGCAGACTGTACATTACTTGAGATTGGTGATTTCCCTCTTGTTGCACTTCCAAATCAGGAGCAGAAGCATAATCAGCTTTTGATGACACGTCCTGCATTCGGTGGTAATACAATCGCTACGATTGCATGTCCTGACAACCGTCCACAGATGGCAACTGTTCGTCCGGGTGTTATGCAGAAGCTTGACAAAGTAGCTGGAAGAAAAGCCGAGGTTATTGAATATAATCCTGGATTTACACCAAATGATAAATATGTTGAAATTCTTGAGATTTCAAAGGCTGTTTCAAATATTAAAGATATCATGGATGCAAAAATTCTTGTTTCAGGTGGACGTGGCGTTGGTTCAGCAGAGAACTTCAAGATTCTTGAGGAGCTTGCAGAGGTTCTTGGCGGACAGGTTTCATGCTCACGTGCAGTTGTTGATTCCGGCTGGAAGCCAAAGGAGCTTCAGGTTGGTCAGACAGGAAAGACTGTTCGTCCACAGCTTTACTTTGCAATTGGTATTTCAGGTGCGATTCAGCACGTTGCAGGTATGGAAGAGTCAGATATCATTGTTGCAATCAACAAGGATGAGGATGCTCCAATTTTTGATGTAGCTGATTACGGTGTGGTAGGCGACTTAAACAAGATTGTTCCTGCACTTACAGAGGCTATCAAGGCCGAGCTTGCAAAAAAATAAGATAATCAGAAAATATGATTTAGAAATCCCATGCATCTGTTTGGATGTATGGGATTTTTCTTTTTAGAGTAAACTTCCTGCTATCCTTTGTTTGAACGACCTAAAATTTTGAGGACGATGATATAGGAATAGTTTCAATATCAATGTATCTAACTGACAGTAAAGTACTCATATTTTATCCTTGCAATATATCCATATTAGGTGTAATATATGTAACATTGCAATATATAAAGATTTATTGAGGTGTGGTGAAATATGAGTAATACAAAAGAACAGATTAATTCCAAAATCACAGAAAATATTGAAACGCTAGAAGCTGAACAGGAAGCAGAAGATATTGAAAGCCGGAAAGCTGTGCAGCCTGCTGAAAAAGAAAACAAAATGGGAACAATGCCGGTAGGAAAGCTTTTGATAAGCATGTCACTTCCGATGATTATTTCAATGCTTGTTCAGGCACTTTATAACGTGGTGGACAGTGTCTTTGTATCATATTTTGATACGGACGGTCTGACTGCTGTATCAACAGCATTTCCGCTTCAAAATCTTATGATAGGAGTAGCATCAGGTTTGGGGGTAGGATTTAATGCACTGATATCAAAAGCACTGGGTGAGAAGAAACAGAAGGAAGCAAATGAGGTGGCAAGACAGGGTATTTTTCTTGAATTAGTAGGTTATCTGATATTCCTGATAATAGGTATTTTCTTTGTGGATGCGTTTATGCATAGCCAGACGGATGACCGTCAAATAATAGATTATGGTATTTCTTATGCTTCCGTATGTTGTATTTTTTCATTTGGTATGTTTGCACAGATGACATTTGAAAGAATGCTTCAGTCTACGGGAAGGACCCTTTATTCCATGATAACACAGGCTGTTGGAGCAATCATCAATATCATACTTGATCCAATACTGATATTTGGTTATTTGGGGATGCCAAGGATGGGTGTTACAGGTGCAGCAGTAGCTACCGTTATAGGACAGTGTATAGCGGCAGTACTTGCAATTCTATTTAATA
This sequence comes from uncultured Coprococcus sp., assembly GCA_964488185.1. GTDB lineage: Bacteria > Bacillota > Clostridia > Lachnospirales > Lachnospiraceae > Coprococcus. Next base: position 2,874 of record CAZATW010000041.1, read on the forward strand.
TAAAGAAAAATGACGATATTCATATAACATTGAAGGGCTTTAAGCCGATTGGCTTGATTGTATACCGTATTCTTGGAATCGGTGTGCCATCGGTTATTATGGTAGCCATTGGTTCACTCATGACATATTTTTTGAACAAAATACTTTTCTCATTTACAAGTTTGGCTGTTGCGGTGTTTGGATGTTATTTTAAGATTCAAAGTATGGCCTATATGCCTGTATTCGGACTGAATAACGGAATGATACCGATTGTTGCATATAATTACGGTGCAAACAAGCCTGACAGAATGATGAAAACATTAAAATACAGTGTTATGATAGCTGTCGGAATCATGCTGTTTTGTCTTATAATTATGCAGATTATGCCGGGAACCATCCTGAAGTTATTTGATGCTGATGACAATATGTTAAGTCTTGGTATTCCTGCCCTTCAAATAATGAGCACAGCATTTATTTTTGCAGGCTTTTCAATCGTATGTTCAGGGGTATTTCAGGCACTTGGCAAAGGGATATATAGTATGATTTTATCGATAGCAAGGCAGATTCTTGTGTTGTTGCCTGTAGCATATGTATTTGCAAAGCTTACAAATGATGTTAACTATGTATGGCTTGCTTTTCCGATTGCTGAAGTAGTAAGTTTATTTGTATCTATTGCGTTGCTGATTCATATCAATAAAAAAATAATCAGACCCATGAAAAAGGGGATAGCGTAGCGATAACATAACATTTATACAAAATGAAAGTAAATATCGTGATATACACAAATAAAAGGGGAATGAATATACTGATAATATTAGTACATTTAAGAATGTTGACATTCTCCTTTATTCGTGTTATATCTAGTATATATCCGAGTAAAGCACTCGGAATTATTTTAAAATGTAAATCCTAGTTATGAAATAGGAAATAAATGTTTTTATAGGAAGAAGGTAGAAGATGAATAAATTAATTTATCTGGATCATGCGGCAACGACTGCAACCAGACCTGAGGTAGTAGATGCGATGCTGCCTTATTTTACAGAACGGTTTGGTAATCCATCAAGTATATATGGCTTTGCATCGAAGAATAAAGAGGCAGTAAACCATGCCCGAGATATCATTGCAGATGCTATCGGGGCAAAGTCAGAGGAAATATATTTTACAGGTAGTGGCTCAGAAGCTGATAATTGGGCACTTAAGGCTACTGCAGAAGCATACAAAAATAAGGGAAAACATATCATAACATCCAAAATAGAGCATCATGCCATACTTCATACATGCGATTATCTGGAGGCACAGGGGTATGAAATAACATATTTGGATGTTGATGATAAGGGACTTGTAAAAATCGATGAACTTAAATCCGTTATAAGGGAAGATACAATACTTGTATCGGTTATGTTTGCCAATAACGAAATCGGAACTATAGAACCTGTTGCTGAAATCGGAAAAATAGCCCATGAATATGGTGCATTGTTCCATACAGATGCAGTGCAGGCATTCGGACAGGTGCCTATCAATGTAGATGAAATGAATATAGATATGTTAAGTGCCAGTGGACACAAACTCAACGGACCAAAGGGAGTCGGTTTTTTATATATTAGAAAAGGCTTAAGACTTAGAAGCTTTATTCATGGCGGACAGCAGGAAAGAGGAAGAAGAGCCGGAACAGAGAATGTACCGGGAATAATAGGTCTTGGTAAGGCGACAGAAATTGCGATATCCTCCATGGAGAAGAGGATAAAGAAGGAAACGGAGCTTAGAGATTACCTGATTAAGCGGCTTACAACAGAAATTCCATATACAAGACTGAACGGTCATGAATCAAAACGACTGCCGAATAATGTGAATATAAGCTTTCAATTTGTAGAGGGAGAATCAATACTGATTATGCTTGATATGGCAGGAATATGTGCATCAAGTGGTTCGGCATGTACATCAGGTTCGCTGGATCCTTCCCATGTACTTCTTGCGATTGGGCTTCCACATGAGATTGCTCACGGCTCACTCAGATTGACGTTGGGTTATGAAAATACAAAGGAAGAAATGGATTATGTAGCGGATAATGTGAAACGTATTATTGAAAATTTGAGAAATATGTCCCCACTTTATGAGGACTTTGTAAAGAAAAACAGATAATTGCCGATGAGGCAGATAAGGGAGATGAAAATATGTATAGCGAAAAGGTAATGGATCATTTCCAGAATCCAAGAAATGTAGGAGAAATAGAAAATGCCAGCGGAGTAGGAACTGTAGGCAACGCAAAATGCGGAGATATAATGCGTATATATTTTGATATAGATGATAAGCAGGTTATACAGGATGTGAAATTCAAAACATTTGGCTGTGGAGCTGCTGTTGCAACCAGCTCCATGGCAACAGAGCTTGTAAAAGGGAAAACAATTTACGAAGCACTTGAAGTAACGAATAAAGCTGTTATGGAGGCTCTTGATGGACTGCCTCCTGTCAAGGTGCATTGTTCGCTTCTGGCAGAGGAAGCTATCCATGCAGCATTGTGGGATTATGCAGAGAAAAATGGAATTAAGATAGAAGGACTTGAAAAACCCAAAACAGACATTTCCGAAACACCGATAGAAGAGATTTACTAATCAATATGAAATATTGAAAAACAGCCTGCTTCATGATAACATGATAGCGTACATTATTTTTATAATATTTTAACGAAATTACGGAGAGACATCATGACAAAGACTGTATGTGTAGGGATGTCGGGAGGAGTAGATTCTTCTGTTGCTGCATATCTTCTTAAGAAACAGGGATACAATGTAATCGGTGTGACGATGCAGATATGGCAGGATGAGGATATTGCAGAAATCAGTGCAAATGGTGGATGCTGTGGACTTTCGGCTGTAGATGATGCAAGAAGAGTGGCTGACCGGCTTGAGATTCCTTATTATGTTATGAACTTTAAAGAAGAATTTAAGGAGTATGTAATCGATTATTTTATCGATGAATATAAGAACGGAAGGACGCCAAATCCTTGTATAGCCTGCAACAGATATGTGAAATGGGAGGCTCTCTTACACAGGTGCATGAGTATCGGCGGTGATTTTATTGCTACGGGGCATTATGCGAGAGTAAGCCGGCTTCCAAATGGAAGATACACACTGAAAGTAGCGAAGGGTGTGGTGAAAGACCAGACATATGCGCTATATAATCTTACACAGGAACAGCTGTCAAGAACACTTATGCCGGTGGGTGATTATTCAAAAGATGAGATACGTGCCATAGCAAAAGAGCTTGGACTGCTTGTTGCGAATAAACCTGATAGTCAGGATATATGCTTTGTTCCCGACGGGGATTATGCAGGATATTTGGAGAGAGAAGCAGGAATTAAATCTGTGCCGGGCAATTTTGTAGATATGAAAGGCAATATTCTCGGAAGACACAAGGGTATCATTCATTATACGATAGGACAGCGTAAAGGCTTAGGACTTGCAATGGGGTATCCTGTATTTGTGGCAGATATAAGACCAAAGACAAATGAAGTCGTAATCGGTACAAATTCAGATATATTTTCAGACAGGCTGGTAGCCGATAAGGTAAATTTCATGTCTGTTGAAAGACTTGATGGGCCTATGAGTGTAATGGCAAAAATCAGATATTCCCACAAAGGGGCACCTTGTACGATATCTATGCTTGATGAAGAACATGTAGAGGTTATATTTGATGAGCCTGTAAGAGCAATTACAAAAGGACAGGCTGTCGTGTTCTATGAAGATGATTATATTGTGGGTGGTGGAGTTATCTGTTAGAAAATATATGATGAAGAGCATAATAGAAGTAACGTGACTGCTGCGAATGCATTAGTCACGTTTTTCTATATATGAAATTAAGCAGTCTTAAACTGGTATGAATTTATGGTAAACAAATCGTATAAAATAGAATATGAGATTCTGTTTTTTATTGATATGGAGATAGAAATGATTTTAGATTGAGTAGCCATTAACAAAAACAGATACTTGTTAATACAATATAAGTATGGTATATTAATATAGTTAGTTGTAACTAACTAAAGCCGGATACGGGATTATGGGTATAGAAATAAGGTGAAATGATGAATACAAATGCAATGGTTGCTTTACTGATACCGTTTGTCGGAACGACACTGGGTTCTGCCATGGTATTTTTTATGCGTTCAGAAATGAATATTAAGCTGGAGAAAATGCTGCTTGGCTTTGCTTCCGGGGTAATGATTGCAGCATCCGTATGGTCGTTACTGATTCCGTCAATAGATATGGCGGCAGAGCAAGGAAAGGCTTCATGGATTCCTCCTGCGGCAGGGTTCTTAATGGGGATGGGATTTTTGCTCCTGCTTGATAGCTTAGTTCCGCATTTGCATTTGGACAGTGATTCACCGGAAGGTGTAAAAGCAGATTTAAAAAAAACAACAATGCTTGTCCTGGCAGTGACACTTCATAATATTCCTGAGGGAATGGCGGTAGGTATTACCATTGCCGGAGCGATGCTTGAAAATGAACAAATTACGTTGGTCGGAGCCTTTACCCTGGCGGTTGGTATTGCTATACAGAATTTTCCGGAGGGAGCCATTGTTTCCATGCCTCTTCGGAGTGAAGGCGCGTCAAAGGGAAAAGCTTTCCTTTATGGAATGCTGTCGGGATTAGTGGAACCTATCGGAGGACTTTTAACAATTTTGCTTGCAAGCTTGGTTGTTCCTGTGCTGCCATATCTGCTGTCTTTTGCGGCAGGAGCAATGATATATGTAGTGGTAGAGGAGCTTATTCCTGAGATGCAGGCGGGAGAACATACAAATATCGGTACGATAGGAGTGGCATTAGGCTTTGTTTTAATGATGGTGTTGGATGTAGCACTTGGTTAAAATATGATTTTGCCGAGATTTAAGTAATAGTATGAGAAACATAAAAAATGGCTGTTCAATTAACGGACTGCCATTTTTTATGTTGGGGAAATTTCTTTGGCGATATTAATGTATTTTACATGATAAGAATAATCAATATATAGAAATTTGAGAAAACGTATCATCAACTGGGTTGACGATAATAATAATATCATATATCCTATACAGGAAGTTAGTTTAAACTAACCTGAAAAAAATAGGTAATGATGATTGACAAATTAAATATTATCTCATTTGGAAAGGAAAGCAAAATGAAATCAGCCGTTTTTGATATGGTTAGCAGAATGGATATGAATAATATTGAATTACAGCTTGTGATGCAGTGTGCACCGGTGATTGCAGGTATTAAAGTTTCAAACCTGCTGATTATAAAAACAGAGACATTATTTTCAACGCTTGATATTTTAAAAAGTAGTCATCTTTGCTATTTCCTGCTTAGAAAAGATTCGGAAAAGACTACAATTTTACTCTATAATCCGAAAAAAATAAAGGAATATTTGGAACAGGAAGAGATAACCGCATTTTTAAAGCAGTTGGGATATAAAGATTGCTCTCTTGGTCAGGTGCTATCGGTGTTTCGTAAACGATATCAAAATTATATGAAGCAACCACAGGAATTTCCACATGAAATGGGAATCCTGTTGGGATATCCAATGGAGGATGTGACAGGATTTATGAAAAATAAAGGAAAGAATTTTCTGTATATGGGCTATTGGAAGGTTTATGAAAATCTGTCAGATAAGATTCAGTTATTCCGCAGGTATGAAATTGCAGAGGAACAGCAGGTGCGGATGATTGCTGATGGGAAAGAGATGTCTGAGATTATAAGCTGGTATAGTTTTGGAGGAAGACAGGTTTGCATGCTCTAATATGATAAGAAATCCGGTTATATATGATGCTTCGCAAATGATGAAATAGATTACTTTGCCATGATAAATCAGAATCAGGAGAAAATATATAAAAGGATTGATTATAAAATATCTTATTAAAATTTATTATAGGAGGATAAACAGATGGATAAGATTTATGTAGTATATTGGTCACAGTCAGGAAATACACTTACTATGGCAAATGCCATAGGACAGGGAATTACAGAGGCCGGTAAAGAGGCGTGTGTGGTGGATGTAAGCTCTGCTTCATTGGATGAGCTTAAGAATGCAAAGGTATTTGCTCTTGGCTGCCCTGCTATGGGTGCGGAGGTGCTTGAGGAAATGGAAATGGAACCGTTTGTATGTGATGTAGAGGGTTTTGCGGCAGGCAAGACTATTGCATTATTTGGTTCATATGGCTGGGGAGATGGTCAGTGGATGAGAGATTGGACTGACCGTATGGTAATGGCAGGTGCTACAGTATTAAATGGTGAAGGACTTATGTGCCATGAGACGCCGGATGATGCAGGCATAGCAGAATGTATAAGTCTTGGCCAGCAGATGGCGGGAATTTAATCTACATATATCCATATAAGATTTTTATGAGCAAAATGGCAGATATCTGTTGGTATCTGCCATTTATTGTTGTATAGATGATATGCGTATTGTGGTTGCTGTAAGTGAAGGTTCTATTGGTTGGGATATTTATCAGGAGAGGAAACGGATAGCATTATGCAGGAGAGAAAAAATGGAGATTAGTTTGTAATTGATTAAATTGATTAAAAGTGGTAAAGTCGATAGTAAGCAATATGGATATCTGATATAATAGATATGCATAAATTAATTATGAAGGGTGGAATCGTTATGTTTTTTAATTTCAAGAAGCCATGCATTTTTGCGGCAGGATTATTATTCGGAACAGCAGGTGTTAAGCTTTTATCAAGCAAGGATGCCAAGAAGGTTTATGTAAATTGTACGGCTGCGGTGCTCCGTGCGAAGGATAGCGTTATGAAGACTGCAACTACGGTACAGGAGAATATGGAGGACATTTACGCAGAGGCAAAGCAGATTAATGAAAAGAGAGCTGCAGAGGAAGCTGAAGAAGTTTTCGGAGAAGATTTGGAGTCTGAAAATGAAACAAAAACAGATGAAGCCGAAGTAAATGAGAGCGAAGCATGAGATTTACAATTAAGCATGAGATAACGGGTAGAATAAGAATTCATGTTCTGCAAAAACGGATGACCTTTCGCGAGGCAGATATGCTCCAATATTATCTGGGAACGCAGGGAAATGTAACATATGTAAAGGTAAATGACCGAACCCAGAGTGTTATTGTCTGTTATACAGGAAGTCGTAATGACCTGCTTAAAGTGTTGCAGAATTTCAATTATGGAGATGTCAATGTACCCGAAACATATTTGCAGAATTCGGGAAGAGAAATCAGTCAGCAGTATTTTGAGAAGCTTGTATGCAAAGTTGTTTTACGGTATGGCAATCAGTTGTTTGTACCATATCCAATTCGTACAGTTATAACAACGATTAAAGCCTTGAAATATATCGGTCATGGAGTTAAAACATTAGCACAAAGGAAAATTGAGGTTTCGGTGCTTGATGCTACCGCAATTGGTGTTTCCATGCTTCGGGGAGATACAAAGACGGCAGGCTCCATTATGTTTCTGCTTGGAATAGGTGAAATACTGGAGGAATGGACGCATAAGAAGTCTACCTGCGATCTGGCCCGCAGTATGTCACTGAACATTACCAAGGTGTGGTTGAAAAAAGAAAATCAGGAAATTCAGGTTGCGGCAAATGAAATTCGGGAGGATGACTATGTGGTTATTCATATGGGAAATGTCATTCCTTTTGATGGGGTGGTAATAGAAGGTGATGCGATGGTGAATCAGGCATCATTTACAGGTGAGGCTGTTCCTGTTCATAAGAGTGTTGACGGATATGTTTATGCAGGGACAGTATTAGAAGAAGGAGAGCTTACCATTGCCGTGAAGAATGTCGGAGGCAACAGCCGTTTTGAACGTATTGTTGCGATGATTGAAGAATCCGAGAAATTAAAATCTGCTTTGGAAAGCAGGGCAGAGCATCTGGCAGATCGATTGGTTCCATATACACTTGTGGGCACAGGACTTACATATATGCTGACAGGAAATGTGACCAAGGCGCTTTCTGTCTTAATGGTGGATTTCTCCTGTGCATTAAAGCTTGCAATGCCAATTTCGGTGCTATCCGCAATTCGAGAAGCCGGACTTTATGATATTACAGTGAAGGGTGGAAAATTCCTAGAATGTGTTGCAGAGGCAGATACGATTGTATTTGATAAAACAGGTACTCTTACCAAGGCACAGCCTACGGTCGTGAATGTAATATCATTTTGTGAGAAAACACCTGATGAACTTTTGACAATTGCGGCATGTCTGGAGGAGCACTTTCCACATTCAATGGCAAAGGCAGTAGTAGAAGCTGCAAAAGCAAAGAATCTGGTGCATGAAGAGATGCATACGAAGGTAGAGTATATTGTAGCGCATGGTATTTCGACTTCTATAGACGGACAGAAAGTGATTATAGGAAGCTATCATTTTGTTTTTGAAGATGAAGCGTGTGTTATTGCTCCGGAATATCAGCAGCTGTTTGATAATTTGCCGGATAGCTGTTCCCATTTATACCTTGCAATGAATGGAAAACTCTCTGCCGTAATTTGCATTGAAGATCCGCTAAGGAAAGAGGCTGCTGATGTAGTTAAAGCATTAAAAGCAGAAGGTATTCAGCAGGTAGTCATGATGACCGGGGACAGTGAACGTACTGCAAGAAGCATAGCGGCACGAATTCCTGTAGATGAATATTATGCAGAGGTTTTGCCGGAGGATAAATCAAGATTTGTTGAAGAAGAGCGGGCAAAAGGACATAAGGTTATGATGATTGGAGACGGTGTAAACGATTCGCCGGCACTTTCTGCCGCAGATGTGGGAATCGCAATCAGTGACGGGGCAGAAATTGCCAGAGAGATTGCAGATATAACAATCGCAGCAGATAATCTGTACGATATAGTTTTGTTAAAGCAGCTAAGTGATGCCTTGATGAAGCGAATTCAGAAAAACTATCGGACTATAGTGGGATTTAATTCAGGTCTGATAGGCTTAGGAGTGCTTGGCTTCATTCAACCGACAACTTCCGCACTATTTCATAATGTATCAACACTTGCAATCAGTTTGAACAGTATGAAGAATTTACTGGAATAAAAGAAATAATTGTAATGTCTGTATCTAAAAGACATAAAAATGGAGGCAACAGGATAATTGGAATATTCAAATCCGTTGCCTCTTTTTTATATTTATAGCGTATTGAATTCGGGCTTTTGATTCTTGAAGGTACAATAATATTGATAGCCGAGAGCGGTCAGGATATCTCTGACATATGTTTCAAATCCATAACAGAGATATTTCGGGTCATGTGCATCACTTCCGACAGTAATGATTTCACCGCCCATATCCCGATATAACTTTAGTATATCCGGATGCGGGTGTGCATAGGACATACCCTTATACAGGCTGCCGGTATTGATTTCGATACCCTTGCCTTCGGGAATGATTATTTTAAAGATAGCCTCAAATATATCCTTATGCTCGTCAAATATGAATGCATTTTCTCCGGAAGGACAGTATCTTACGGCATAATCTAAGTGACCGTATACATTATAACAATCCATTAAAGAAACATTTTCAAGTATGGATTCAAAATAATCGCGTAATGCTTCCTTCTCAGTTCTTCCTTCATAGTAAGCCGGATAGTATGGGTCGGCACCATGTACAAGGTGGGAAGAACCGATAATAAAGTCAAAATCAGTATATTTGTCCGTATAAGCTTTTGCTTTCACCGCAACCGTATTCATAAGACCCAGTTCAACGCCAAGCCGAATATCAATTTTATTGTTATATTTATCACGAAGTGATTTCAATGCATCAAGATAAACATCTGTATTCAGTTGGAAATCCATGTCTCCAGGCTTTTGAACAATGAAATCGATATCGTGATGGTCGGTTATGCATATTTGTGAAATGTCAAGAGAAATGGCTTTTTCTATAATAGATGAAAGCGATGCCTCTGAATCATCTGAAAATTCTGAATGTACATGAAAATCACAAATTTTCATATGGAAGCTACCTCCTTTTAGGTAAATCTATGAGTTAAATCCTGACTTTAGGGCGTATTCGTTCAGTGCCCGTATTGTATTATAGCATATCTCTTTTAAATAAAAACATGATTTTAGTATTTTGATAAAAACTGCACATTAAATATGGGAATATTGATATACTATAAAATAGTGTTTTATATATGCATATTTACCATATATTTTAGTTAAAAATGTCAAATAAAATCGGAAATTTTTAACATTTATACTTGAAATTTATATTCAAAGAAGGTATGATTGACATGTGTATTTAACACGATTTATTTGCTGCATTCTATGCAGTAGATTATAAATACTTTTATTATTCAAAACTTAGGAGGAATAAAAAATGGCAGTAAAAGTAGCAATCAACGGATTTGGACGTATTGGACGTCTTGCATTCAGACAGATGTTTGACGCAGAAGGATATGAGGTAGTAGCAATCAACGACTTAACAAAGCCTTCTATGTTAGCTCACTTATTAAAGTATGATTCATCACAGGGTAAGTATCAGTACGCTGATCAGGTTTCAGCAGATGATGAGGCTGGTACAATTACAGTATGTGGTAAGACATTAAAGATTTATGCTGAGGCAGACGCTAAGAATCTTCCATGGGGAGAGCTTGATGTAGACGTTGTTCTTGAGTGTACAGGCTTCTATGTATCAAAGGCTAAGTCACAGGCTCACATTGATGCAGGCGCTAAGAAGGTAGTTATCTCTGCTCCGGCTGGTAATGATCTTCCTACAATCGTATTCAGTGTTAATGAAAATACACTGACAAAGGATGACAAGATTATCTCCGCTGCATCATGTACTACAAATTGTCTGGCTCCAATGGCTAAGGCTCTTAATGATTATGCTCCAATCCAGTCAGGTATTATGTCTACAATCCACGCTTATACAGGAGATCAGATGGTACTTGACGGACCACACAGAAAGGGCGATTTGAGAAGAGCTCGTGCAGCAGCTGTAAATATCGTTCCTAACTCAACGGGTGCTGCAAAGGCAATCGGTCTTGTTATCCCGGAGCTGAACGGTAAGCTTATCGGTTCTGCACAGAGAGTACCTGTACCTACAGGTTCTACAACAATCCTTACAGCAGTTGTCAAGGATAAGGATGTAACAAAGGAAGGCATCAATGCTGCTATGAAGGCTGCTGCTTCAGAGTCTTATGGTTACAATGAGGAGCAGATCGTATCTTCAGATATCGTTGGTATGAGATATGGTTCACTCTTTGATGCTACACAGACAATGGTAGCACAGATTGCTGATGATCTCTATGAGGTTCAGGTTGTTTCATGGTATGACAACGAGAATTCATACACAAGCCAGATGGTTAGAACAATTAAGTACTTCGCTGAGTTAGCATAATAGTTAGCAAATAAGTATTTATAAGACCTTAAAAGGGGTCCGGTCTTCTTGGACCGGACCTCTTTTTCTATGAACATAATATTTAGGAGGAATTAAAAAATGTCATTAAACAAGAGATCAGTAGATGATATTAATGTTAAGGGACTGCGTGTTCTTTGCAGATGTGATTTCAATGTACCATTAAAGGAAGGAAAGATTACAGATGAGAACAGACTCGTAGCTGCACTTCCAACAATCAAGAAATTAATAGCAGACGGAGGAAAGGTTATTCTTTGCTCACATCTTGGAAAGGTTAAGACAGAAGAGGACAAGCTTACAAAGACTCTTGCTCCTGTAGCAGTTCGTCTTTCAGAGCTTCTCGGACAGGAGGTTCAATTTGCCGCTGATCCTGAGGTCGTAGGTCCAAATGCAAAGGCTGCTGTAGAGGCTATGAAGGATGGCGATGTTATTCTTCTTGAGAATACACGTTTCAGACCGGAAGAGACAAAGAATGGTGAGGCATTCTCAAAGGATCTCGCAAGCATCTGTGATGTATTTGTAAATGATGCTTTCGGTACAGCCCACAGAGCACATTGCTCAAATGTTGGTGTTGCAGGTCTTGTGGACACAGCTGTTGTTGGTTACTTAATGCAGAAGGAAATTGATTTCCTTGGAAATGCTGTTGAGAATCCTGTAAGACCTTTTGTTGCTATTCTTGGTGGCGCAAAGGTTGCAGATAAGCTTAATGTTATTTCAAATCTTCTTGAGAAGTGTGATACTCTTATCATCGGTGGTGGTATGGCTTACACATTCCTGAAGGCGAAGGGATATGAAATCGGAAAGTCACTTGTTGATGAGACAAAGATTGATTATTGTAAGGAAATGATGGAAAAGGCTGAGAAGCTTGGCAAGAAGCTGCTTCTTCCTGTTGACTCCGTTATGATTGATGAGTTCCCAAGCCCAATCGATGCTCCTGTAGAAGTTGAAATCTTTGATGCAGATAAGATGTCAGCAGACAAAGAAGCATGTGATATCGGACCAAAGACGATTGAGCTTTATTCAGATGCCGTTAAGACAGCTAAAACAGTCGTTTGGAATGGACCTATGGGTGTATTTGAGAATCCTACACTTGCAGCCGGTACGAAGGCTGTAGCTGCTGCACTTGCTGATACAGATGCAACAACAATTATCGGTGGTGGTGATTCAGCTGCTGCTGTTAACCAGTTAGGCTATGGTGCTAAGATGAGCCATATCTCAACAGGTGGCGGAGCTTCACTTGAATTCCTTGAAGGAAAAGAGCTTCCAGGCGTAGCAGCCGCAAATGATAAGTAGGCATTGAATACTTAATGAGTTCAAGGCAAAGCCGTAGAACGAATTTAGTATGAAAGCCCATCCCGATACTTAACGAGTAGAGCTGAAAGCGAATACGAGTTTAGTAGAGTGGATGAGACCTGGCAAAGACAAGCTAAAAGCGAAGTCTGAGTTTAGTTCGAACTTATGCAGAAATTGTAGATGAAATTAAAAATACAGTAAAAAGAGGTTAATTAAAATGGCAAGAAAGAAAATTATCGCCGGTAACTGGAAGATGAACAAGACTCCTAGTGAGGCTGTTGCTTTAGTTAACGAGTTAAAGGATTTAGTAAAGAACGATGATGTAGACGTAGTATACTGCGTACCTGCAATTGATATCGTGCCTGTAGTTGAGGCTACAAAGGGTACGAATGTAGCTGTTGGTGCTGAAAATATGTATTTTGAGGAGAGTGGTGCATACACAGGTGAGATTTCAGCTGCAATGCTAGTTGATGCGGGTGTTAAATATGTTATCCTTGGTCACTCAGAGCGTCGTGATTACTTTAAAGAGGATGATGTTCTCTTAAACAAGAAGGTTAAGAAGGCATTTGAAGCAGGTCTTACCCCGATTCTTTGTTGTGGTGAGAGCCTTGAGCAGAGAGAGCTTGGCGTAACAATGGATTGGATTCGTCTTCAGATTAAATCTGATCTTGCAGGTGTTACAGCAGAGCAGGTTAAGGAATTGGTTATTGCTTATGAGCCAATCTGGGCTATCGGAACAGGCAAGACTGCTACATCAAATCAGGCTCAGGAAGTATGTAAGGGAATTCGTGATTTGATTGCTGAGATGTATGATGAAGCTACAGCAGAAGCTGTTCGTATTCAGTATGGCGGTTCCATGAACGCAGGAAATGCAGCTGAGTTACTTGCAAAGCCTGATATTGACGGTGGTCTTATCGGTGGAGCATCACTGAAGGCTGATTTTGGCAAGATTGTAAACTACAACAAATAAATATTGTCGGATTGTATATCAGATATGAATACTGATAAAGTTTATTAAAAGCAAATCCACTTCATTCTGAATTTGATGTGCACCTGTTCGCTTAACAGGGTATATCAGATATGGGTGAAGTGGATTTTTGTATATGGTTATATATATGAATAAATGCTATAATATAATCAGCGGATTTTATCTGTGATTGCAGAGCAGAATTAAGGAGAAAATAATATGAGTATTAAGATACTGTTTTTTTTATATTTTTTCCATTCTTTTTACTATTGGGATAATAGCATGGTTTGTCGGCATAGTAGTCTATTTTATAATATATCAAAAGCGTTTGCATTCTGACGATGATGGCAGTACCAAGTCAAAAAAAGGATGGATAAAAACAGTAGGTACATATACAGGAAAATCCCGTCATGTAAATGCGTATTCAAGGGTAGAAGCGAAAAGCGGAGACTATCTGGAATATGAAATTAAATATTTTGCAGGGAATAAGACTTATAATGGTTGGTATTCCTTTTACCCGGCACCAGATCCGGATATTTTGCAATAGCGCATAGCTATATTTCTTTTTAAATCGGTTATACTTAGTTTGACGATTATATTGAACTATGATATAATTCAGTCGGTTTTAATAAGGAAAAATAAGGATAAAATTATGAAATATATTAAGAATTTTTGGCAACACAGATATTTATTAGGAGAATTGGTTAAAAAAGGGATTAAGCTTAAATACAGAAGATCATATCTTGGTATTATATGGTCATTGCTTGAGCCACTTCTGACAACCATAGTGCTTACTGTAGTGTTTGGAACCCTGTTTGGTGTAAAGGATGCGACATTTCCACTTTATGTCCTTTGCGGAAGACTTTTTTTCGGTTTTTTTTCCAGTGGAACGAATGGTGCATTAAGGTCTATACGCGCCAATTCAGGAATGATAAAAAAGGTATATGTTCCAAAGTATTTATATCCGATGGCAAGTATATTATTTAATTTTATTATATTTTTAATATCACTTATTATTTTAATACCGCTTGCCTTATATTGCCATGTTACACCAAAGCCTAGCTGGCTTTATATCATACTTCCGCTTTTTCTGCTGATACTTCTTACCTTTGGTGTGGGTATGATACTTTCTACAATTGATGTATTTTTCAGGGATATGGAATATTTATGGTCGGTATGTACATTGTTGATTATGTATATGTCAGCAATATTTTATCCGCCGGAAAAGCTGCTAAACAGTAATTTTGGATTTTTATTAAAATATAATCCATTATTTGGAATCATACAGACTTTCAGAAGCTGTATGCTGGGAGATCCGCTGAATTGGAAATATATTGCATATGCGGGTGGATTTTCGGTTGTTTGTATAATGATTGGAACATTGTTATTCTATAAGAAACAGGATGTATTTATACTTCATATATAGGCGGTTATTATGGGAAAAGAAGCGTTAATAGTTGATAATGTAAGCATGAAGTTCAATCTTAGCTCAGAAAAGGTTGACAGCTTAAAGGAATATTTTATAAAGGCATTAAAGAGAGAGATATCTTATGATGAATTTTGGGCGCTTAAGAATGTAAGCTTTTCTATAGATAAGGGAGACAGGCTTGGAATTCTGGGCTTAAACGGTGCCGGAAAGAGTACCTTGCTTAAGGTGATTGCAGGCGTATTTAAACCGACAGAAGGAACGGTGACAAAGAAGGGGAGAATCGTGCCGCTTCTTGAGCTTGGAGCAGGCTTTGACATGCAATATACCGGAAAAGAAAACATATTTTTATATGGAAGTGTACTTGGATTTTCAAAAAAATATCTGGAATCGAAGTATGAAGAAATTGCTGCGTTCTCAGAGCTTGGAAGATTTATAGATGTTCCGCTTAAAAACTATTCATCCGGTATGAAATCAAAGCTTGGATTTTCAATAGCAACGATTGCAGAGCCGGATATATTGATATTGGATGAGGTGCTTTCCGTTGGTGATGCGAAGTTCAGAAAGAAGAGCGAAGCAAAGATTATGCAGATGATGGCGAACGGAACGACAGTATTATTTGTTTCCCATTCGCTCGAACAGGTAAAGAGAATTTGCAATAAGGCAATTATCCTTGAACATGGTAAGCTGATTGCAAATGGTTTAGTGGAAGAGGTAGCACCTGTATATGAAAAGATAATCGAGTAAATGCTTTAATGATAATAAACGAAAAGAAGGAGAAATAATTATGAGTAAGAAACCGGTAGTTTTAATGGTACTTGATGGTTATGGAATCACAGATAAGACAGAGGGAAATGCCGTATATATGGCAAATACTCCTGTTATGGACAAGCTGATGGCTGAGTGTCCATATGTTAAAGGTAATGCTTCAGGTCTTGCAGTAGGTCTTCCGGATGGTCAGATGGGAAATTCTGAGGTCGGACATATGAATATTGGTGCAGGACGTATTATCTATCAGGAGCTTACTAGAATAACAAAAGCTATTAAGGACGGAGATTTCTTTGAAAATGAAGAGATGCTTGCGGCGATAGAAAACTGCAAAAAGAATCATTCAGACCTTCATCTATGGGGACTTCTTTCAGATGGTGGTGTACACAGCCATAATACACATTTATATGGTATTCTTGAACTTTGTAAGAAACAGGGACTGTCAAATGTATATGTTCATCCGTTTTTTGATGGAAGAGATACACCTCCTGCATCAGGAAAAGGTTATCTTGAAGAGCTTATTGCCAAGATGGAGGAAATCGGTGTAGGTAAGGTGGCATCTATGTCAGGTCGTTACTATGCAATGGACAGAGATAACAGATGGGATAGAGTAGAGCTTGCGTATAAGTCACTGGTAACAGGTGAGGGCGTACAGGCAGAAGACCCTGTGGCAGCTATGCAGGAATCATATGACAAGGAGGTGTATGATGAGTTTGTTCTTCCTACAGTGATAACAGAAAACGGCAAGCCGGTTTCGCTTGTGAAACCAAATGATTCCGTTATATTCTTTAATTTCAGACCGGATAGGGCAAGAGAAATAACAAGAGCATTCTGTGCAGATGATTTTGACGGGTTTGAAAGACCAAATGGACGTATGCCTCTTGTATATGTATGCTTTAAAGATTATGATGAAACAATACCGAACAAGCTTGTTGCATTTAAGAAGGAAGAAATCGAAAATACATTTGGTGAATATCTCGCAGCCTGTGGTAAGACACAGCTCAGACTTGCAGAGACAGAGAAATATGCACATGTTACATTCTTCTTTAACGGCGGTGTGGAAGAGCCGAATAAAGATGAGGATAGAATACTTGTTAAATCTCCTTCGGTTGCAACATATGATTTACAGCCTGAGATGAGTGCACCTGAAGTAAGTGCAAATCTGAATGAGGCAATCACATCAGGAAAATATGATGTTATCATTATTAACTTTGCAAATCCTGATATGGTAGGTCATACAGGCGTTATTCCGGCAGCTGTAGCCGCAGTAGAGAGAGTTGACCAGTGTATCGGTTCGGCAGTAGAGGCGATTAAGAGCGTAGATGGCGTTCTCTTTATCTGTGCAGATCACGGAAATGCAGAACAAATGATTAACTATGAGACAGGTCAGCCACATACGGCACATACGACAAATCCTGTTCCATTTATCTTATATAACTATGATGATGGTGTAAAACTCAGAGAGGGTGGCTGCCTTGCTGATATAGCACCGACTCTTCTTGAGATTATGGAGCTTCCACAGCCTAAGGAAATGAAAGGAAAATCTCTTATAGTAAGATAATTTTCGGTTTTCCAACAGTAGGCTTGGAATCGTAACAATAACATTTAAACATTATGGAGGTTACAAATGAAGAAATTTTTGCAGGAATTTAAAGAATTTGCACTTAAAGGGAATGTAATGAGTCTTGCAATCGGTGTAATTATCGGTGGTGCATTTCAGGCTATCGTTACAGCCTTTACTGAAAATATAATTAATCCGATTATAGGCTGTATCGGCGGAACAGATATACAGGGCAGGATTCATCTGATCGGTGACCAGTATATTAATTATGGTGCATTTATAACAGCAGTTATCAACTTCATTATTATGGCATTTGTATTATTCCTTTTAGTAAAGGGAATCAATAGGCTTATGGCAATAGGCAGGAAGCCGGAGGCAGAAGCAGCTCCACTTACACGAAAGTGTCCATACTGCTTTGGTGAAGTAGATATTAAGGCAACAAAATGTATGTATTGTACATCTGACCTTCCAAAGGAAGAAGAAAAATAAAAGGATATATTGAAAAAATGAGGGTATGTCTCTATGATGACAGAGATTTACCCTTGTTTTTTATTGGATTAAAGGATAAGAAAGTGCCTTTCAATACATTTTCCAAATAAATTCTAAAATCTGAATAATATACCATTTCCGGTTCATACTAATAAAAAACATTTGTATAGGAGTGTTGCGAAATGAACCGATTAGAAATTATAGAGGTAAAAGCCAGAGAAGTACTTGATTCCCGTGGAAATCCAACAGTTGAGACAGAGGTCATACTTGCCTGCGGATGTAAGGGCAGAGCGATCGTACCATCGGGAGCATCAACAGGTCAGTACGAGGCACACGAGCTTAGAGACGGAGAGAGAAGATATTTTGGAAATGGTGTAACTGCCGCAGTCAATAATGTAAACAGCAGAATCGCCGATAGAATTATAGGCATGAATGTGACACGACAGGTAGAAATTGACAGAATCATGATTGAGGCTGACGGAACAGAAAATAAGTCCAGATATGGTGCAAATGCTATGCTCAGTGTATCACTTGCCTGTACCAAAGCAGCCGCAAATGCACTTGGTATGCCATTATACAGATATATAGGTGGTCTGAATGCGAAGGTTCTTCCTGTGCCTATGATGAATATTTTAAATGGTGGAAAGCATGCAGATAATACGGTGGATTTTCAGGAGTTTATGATTGCACCTGTCGGTGCTGAATCCTTTAAGGAGGCTATGCAGATAGCGTGTGAAGTATATCATACTCTGAAAATAGAGTTAAATGTAAGAGGACTATCAACGGGTATAGGTGATGAAGGCGGTTTTGCTCCAAATCTCGCAACCGTTTATGATGTGCTAGATCTTCTTGTACTGGCAATAACAAAGGCGGGATATACGCCGGGGCAGGATGTAAAGATAGCCATTGATGCAGCTTCTTCCGAGTTATATGATGCGGCTACGATGATGTATGTTTTCGAGGGTGAGTCAAAGATGTCAGGCAAAGAGGTAAAACGAAATGCCGAAGAAATGGTACAGCTCTATGAAGATTTAGTTGAGAAATATCCAATTTATTCAATAGAAGACGGACTTGACGAAAATGATATGAACGGATGGAAGGTGCTTACCTACAGACTGGGGGACAAGCTTCAGCTTGTCGGTGATGACCTCTTTGTAACGAACACAAAGCGTCTATCTAACGGAATAGGCAGCAATATCGCGAATTCCATACTGATTAAGGTAAATCAGATAGGGACACTGACAGAAGCCATAGATGCCGTAGAGATGGCTCACAAGGCAGGATATACAGCGGTTATCTCCCATAGGTCAGGAGAAACGGAGGATGCATTTATAGCAGATTTGGCTGTTGCACTAAATGCAGGACAGATAAAGACAGGAGCACCATCAAGAAGTGAAAGAACGGCGAAATATAACCAGCTTCTTCGTATTGAAGAGGAGCTGCACAAAAATGCCGTTTACGGATATAAAAAATTGTAAACGAATAAGAAAAATCTCTGATAGAGCCATATTGGAACAGCTTATATACAGTCAGAAAAGAAGTCTTGAAGCTTATCAAACAGTTTCAGGGCTTCTTTTTATATTGTATTGATTGTACCTTAAAAATTGTGTAGAAATAAAATATAAATATTGCATTTAAATGGATTGATAATTATAATTTTAAATATAAGAAATAATACGGGTAAGTAAAAGGAGGGGATATATGGTGAAATTTAAACGGATAATTTCAATTCTGACAGCAATGATTATATGTATGGTATTGTTAGTACCATCAATGCCTATAGCGGCAGCAAGCTATCTTGAGACAGATACATCTGCAGCAGCATCGGGATGTACCATGCTTGGTATCGATGGAAGCTACTATGTTGAGGCACAGAATGCACTTGACAGAATTAATGAGATAAGAAAAGAAGCTTGTGAGGCCGGAAATGTACCAGACCCGAGGGACAGCTCCAGATATCTCACGTCATCAGATTATGTAGAGATAAAATGGTCAGTATCACTGGAAAAAATAGCACGTATACGTGCAGCGGAAGCAAGTATGACGATGGCACATAAAAGATTGAATGATGAAGGGATATTTAATATTACCTATGGAGATATGACATCAAGCGGTGAATGTCTGGCATGGTATTTTGGAAATGGTCTTATAAAGGGTATTAATCTATGGTATGGAGAGATGGGCGATTGGATAAATCAGACTGAGGGGGCTGTAACGGGACATTATACCAGCCTTATAAATCCAGATAATACATATGTCGGTTTAGGTGATTTCTATTCAGATGAAACCCAATATGCCAATACGCTTGCGGGCGAATTTAGTTCAAAATGCGGTTCTCTTGGAGAAACACCACTAGATGCAAATATGAATATAGTCCAGAAAATTGAGGTCAAGGATTCTTATATCAGTAATTATTTTCTGGACGGAAGTGCAGAAATAGCAGAGGGTACGACAGAAACATATATTCCGAAGGCAAAAGTAGTATATAACGGATATTCAACAAATATGCTTGTGCTTGATACCGTTACATATCAATCCTCGGATACATCCGTTGCAACTGTTTCTTCGGATGGAACAGTGACAGGTGTAAGCAAAGGAACAGCGACCATAACGGCATATTCTGACGGGAACGTATTGACAACTCTTGAGATAGAAGTGGGATGCAGGCATGAATTTACTTATGAGAGAAGCGGATACACATACACAAAGACCTGCTCGTTATGTGGTGCTACGGACGAATTCACATATTATGTTTACTGGGGTGAAGATCCATCCGGAACATTTGGCGGGTCAGTTAATTTAAGAAGGAAGGTTGGCGATAATTTATATGTATGGCCATCTTATAATAATGACAGCTCCAGTTCAGCAACAAAGGTAGTAAATGTTTATTCCTCTGATGAGAATGTTGTTTCAGTATCTAATTATGGCTATGGAAATATAAAAGAATTGACATTATCTGATTCGGGTATCGTAGAGCTTTCAATAGTTCCAAAGGATGATGCAGAACTTACAAAAACCGTAATATTCAGAGTTGGAGAGGACGGTGCTCTTGATATTTCATCAGCCATAGTAACATTGTCAGAAGATTTATATACCTATACAGGAAGTGCACATACACCAACTCCAACGGTTGTGTATAAAGGAATAACACTTACTGCGGGAACGGATTATACGGTTTCATATGAGAATAATATTGATGAAGGAACGGCAGGTGTTGTTATAACAGGCACAGGATTATTTTCAGGAATCAAAAAAACTACATTTGTTATCGAGAAGATGAGTATTGCTGATGCGGAGATAAATCTGGAAAATTATACATATGTATATGATGGAGCAGAAAAGACACCAAAGGTAACTGTGCAATATGGAAATACCATATTGAAAGAAAATACAGATTATACAGTTGTATATAGCGGCAATACAGATGCAGGTGTTGCAACGGCTGCAATCAATGGTATGGGACTGTATGGTGGTTCTAAGGAGCTGAAATTTACCATTAATAAAGGTTTCATATCTGACTGCATCGTGTCTCTTTCAAATGACAGTTTTGTCTTTGACGGAAAAGAAAAAAAACCGAATGTTACTGTGATGAAGGCAGGGAATATAGTAGCTTCATCAGAATATGAGATTTCCTATAAAGATAATGTCGATGTGGGAACAGCAACCGTTACTGTAATGGGAATTGGAAACTATGAAGGTGAAGCGTTTGCTGCATTTGAAATAACACCGGCGGAGCTTACCGATGCAGATATTGATATAACTGATAATGCTTATATATATGACGGAACAGCCAAGGAGCCTGAAATATCCGTAAGCATGGGCGGTGCAGCATTACAGGAAAATCAGGATTATACGGTTTCCTATTCAAACAATCTAAATGCAGGAACAGCCAGGGTTATCATTTCAGGAACCGGTAATTATACAGGAGAGGTAAGTGAATCCTTTCCGATAAATGAAAAACCGTTATCCGATGATTTTGAGGTAATTATGGATGCATCAGATTATACATATGACGGAACAGAGAAAAAACCTTCCGTAACAGTATATGACGGAGAAATTGAATTGATACTTAGTGAAGATTATACAGTATCATATAGAGATAATATAGAGGCTGGAACAGGAGTTATTAGAATAAACGGTAAAGGCAATTATAGTGGCTATTTAGAGAGGACGTTTAATATTAAGAAGCCGATAAAAACAGAGGAACCTGCGCCGGTAAATAATGAGGTCACTCTTCCAAAGAAAAATAGTACATTGCGTTCTGCCGCTGTCAATGGTAAGTTTAAGGTAACGAAGACAGGTCGTATTGTAAACGGCAAAGTAATAGGTGCAGAAATTACATATGTCAGACCTTTAAATAAAAAATCAAAGGTGACAATTCCTGTAAGCGTAACAAAAGATGGTGTTACATATAAGGTAACAGCTATTGCTGCAAATGCATTTAAAAATAACAGTAAGATTACAAAGGTAACAATCGGAAGCAATGTAAGAACGATAGGGACAAATGCATTTTATGGCTGCAAAAAATTAAAAAGTGTAAAATTGGGAAAAAATGTTACAACTATAGGCAAGGGTGCGTTTGCAAAATGTACAGCACTTACAAAAATAAGTCTGCCATCGAAGGTAAAAACGATAGGAGTAAGAGCATTTTACGGATGTAAGAGGCTGAAAACGATTACCATTAAATCAACGAAATTAAAAACTGTTGGAAAGTATGCTTTGAAGGGAATAAACAGCAGGGCATCAATTAAGCTGCCAAAGAAATACTATAAAAGATATAAAAAGCTGTTTAAGTCTGCTACAGGTTATAAGAAAACCATGAGGTTGAAAAAGGTTTAAAAGGGAGATTGAATTCATCCCTCCTGCATAGGCCGGCAGTAAAAATGATTGGTTTATGTAATTGATATGATTTATGTAAGTTAGTGTATAATTTTAATTGGCAAAAAAAAGGGAAGAAGTAAAATACCTCTT
>CAZATW010000042.1:0-23362 GCA_964488185.1 uncultured Coprococcus sp.
ATGTTTTTTTACCTAAAACGGCAGGCAGAAAAGAATTTACCTTTCAGAGCTGCATATGTGAGTCTGGATTTTACTTTTCCCCGTATGCTTATCTTCCATGTACCTTCAATCGGATTAAATATTTTAATAAAAGCATATCTGCGTCCGTTGCTGATAGATACATCTTCATTTTCTATATATTTACTATTTGCATCTCTTATCACCAATGTATCTATATTAATATCTTCATCCGAGGTAAGATAAACATCTACTTCTTTAATCAGTGAACCACTAATTTCAACCGGAAAACTCGTATATACCTCTCCGTCCAATTTCTCGGTTTCCGGTTCAACAATGTATGCAACTGCTCCATTTAACAACGCAAATATCTGTGTATAAAATGTGTAAATTCCATTAGTCGAATCCGTTATAAGATAATTCACTTTACCGGTCGAGGCTTCATCATATGGGGATGGATTATTAATTCCTTCGTTTTTTTGAGTCTGTGATGCTATATATGCAATCTGGTTTACGCCCTTTTCTTCTATTCCACCACCGCTATTCAACCCAACTATATACACTTCACAATCTAATTGCTGCGCAGTCTCTATACCTGATTCTAATTTTTTATTTGAAACCTCTAAAGCCTCACTGCTTAAGCCTTCCGTATATCCATCTGTAAACATAATAATAAGGTTTTTTTTGTCCTTATCCGCAGTGTCTTTTAATACTGATGCCGCAGTATATACTGCATCACCTAAATCCGTTCCTCCGGTACCAAGCTTGTCATATTCAATTGCTTCTATAGATTTTTTTAATTTCTTCTTATTGGTTTTATGAGACATATCAATAGGATTTGATATAACAGTGCTTTCATTACTAAAGGTCACCAAACCGATACTACTATTTGAGACCTGAAAGGAATCCACAAACATACATGCAGCATCCTGTGCTACGTGCCCTGCATCAGAATTATTCATTGAACCGCTCTTATCAATAATAAGCATGATATTAAATTCATCAGCCAGAACAGTTGTTTCTTTACTATTCTCTGTGGCATTAACATTAACACCAACTCCCGATATCAGTATAATAAATGATAAAAGTATTATTATTACCTTGCTTTTCATGTCTTATTCTCCTTCTTTTTTCATGGTACACATGTCGTTATAACTCGAAAAAACTCTAATTTGTATTGTATCATACAAGCCGTATTGCGCACGTCAATTGCATTTTATGCACATTTCATCGCACATTCTACATATATAATCGTCCTCCAATATACTTTTCGTCTAATAAAAATTTATAAACAAAAAAGCCGCTAAGCTTTCACCTAACGACTTCTCAATTATTCTCCTGCATGCTGTTTCATTTTATCAGGTTTATTCCTGACTGAAATATTATATACCGCATCCTTCTATCACCAATCCAACCGCATACACTATTTACATCATAACTACCGATACCGACCCATTTGCACTTACTGCTCTGCAACAGTCAACATATACTTCAATAAATTCGTATCCGCCATGAAGTGCAACTCCTCTTGCCTTTTCCAGACCACCCGGCAGCATTTGCCCTTTTTTATAGTGTTCTATAATTTCGCCTGTCATGTCAAGCGTATGAACCTCGTAAGGTTCTCCTAAATAACAAATCGATACATATCCCAGAAGTATACCTTTTAATTCCAGTTCCGGGAATTCATTTTTTATCGCTTCTATAATGCCGCGCACTTTATTCTGATTATGTACATGACCGCCTGCATCAAGTGATTTCATAGCCTGCATATATTCCTTTGAACGTGGTTGCCTTAGTAATCTGTCCAGCTTCATCTTATCTGCCGTATTCAATTTATTACTGCTTTTCTCAGGCGTAGACATTCTAAGGTAATTTGTTTCAAGCGCGGCTGACTGTTTATTATTGATCATTGGTTTTGGCATAATGCTTCTCTCCTGTTCTATTTTTTCGTTTCCGGTATTCCTTTTTCCTCAATCATCTTTTTTGTCTGCTCCAAATACTGCCTTATTCCTTCATCATACCGATTACCGCAGGTATCTTTAATGTTATATAGCTCGTCTCGTACCAAATCGACATATTTACCATCATCAATCAAAGCTTTTGCCTCCTCTTTATAAGGAGCAAAGCTGTCCTGGTCCTCCGGATTAAAAGCAATAATTGTTCTGTTAGACTTTCCTCTATAGGTGTCTGTCAGGCTATGGTCTTCCTTTGTCAATGCAATCGTTGGAAGCTCTCTTGCATTTTCCGCCTGTATCGACTGTGCCGGAATATGGTGTGATTCATATCCCTTAATCCCCTGGCTCGTAATCGTTTTTCTGACGTCCTTATGCAGTCCTCCTATCTGATGATAACCCTCTTCTCCATTCGTAAGCTCCAATGTTTCCTGTAGCACATTAAGCTCATACAAAGTGCTGTATTTTTCCATGGCTTCCGTATCGGCCGCATCTTTCGCCGCCATATACTTTTCTTTGTAGTTTTCCCTCTCTTTCAACAAAGCATTATCAGATACATCCTGAAAGCATTGCGAAAAATCAGTTTCCCCCACATCACTATTTTCACTAAATTCATGGAAATCAGAAGCATCTGTCTCATTACATTTAAAGCAGGATTCAAAGCCCGTCTTGGATACTTCCTGTGATGAGCCTGTATCAATCATATTGCTATCCGATACTTCCGCCATCTCAGCGCTACGGTCAACACAGGTGTCACACCTTTCAAATCCATCTCTCATGTATATTATACCAACACCTTTCTTATCTTCGGTTTATTATTTTGCTTGTTTAACTGCTCAACACCTATCGGTTTTCCGGATGCCGGAACCGCTCTTTCCTTGCCCCAATCCCGTATTGCTTCTATCTTCTCAGGGCTCGTCTGCGATAATGGAACCACATTATTAAAAGCATTGATTATATTACTGCTGTTCATTTCAAACTCTTCATTTGCAATCGAACGATATGCCAAATCCCTTACCGTAGACTCCAAATCTGCTCCCGTAAAGCCATCCGTAATCTTCACTATCTCATCTGCCAAAGGACCTACAAAATTAAGATTAAGATATTTTCTCATATAAAGTGCGAGTATATCTCTCCGCTCCTCCTGAGTAGGCAAATCCACAAAAAACAGTTCATCAAATCTTCCTCGTCTGAGCAACTCCGAAGGCAGCATCGATACATCATTTGCTGTTGCAACTACAAATACCTGTTTCTTACATTCCTGAAGCCAAAACAAAAATTGACCGACCATTCTCGTAGAAACACCGCCGTCATTTGAACTGCCGGCACCAGACAACCCCTTCTCTATCTCATCAATCCACAGAATGCAAGGCGCAACATTTTCAGCTGTAGTGAGCGCATCCCTTAGCTGCTGCTCCGTCTGTCCTACATACTGTCCCTGAACCGTTGCAAAATCAAGTCTGTATAACGGCAATTTCCAGTTCGCCGATATCGATTTCGCTGATAATGATTTTCCACATCCGGGAACACCCACTAACAGAATTCCTCTCGGTGGCTGCAACCCTTTTTCTTTTAGATATGCCCTCTTGTCAGGAGTCAGAAGCTCTTTCTTTTCATCAAGCCATTTTCTCAAACCCGATAAGCCGCCGACATCCTTCACGCTATCATCCACATCTATTTTTTCCAAGCCTGATATATCTGAAAACAGTCTGTCCTTTGCATTTCTCACCTCATCCATATCCGTCTTCTTTATACTTCCATTTGCTATCAGTGCTGCAATGACATTCTCCGCTTCGATTTTCGTTACTCCTGACAATGTTGATGCCGCTTCTCTGATATCTGTATCATCCCATTCTATTGATATAACAGTTCTGTAATCATCAATATAATCTTTTATGATTGCATACATCTCATCTTCATTTGGCATATCCAGCTTTATTATCATTCCAAGTCTCTGAAGCTGATTCCAAATCGAATGATTCGTCAGAACAATAATAACACCGCCATTTTCATTTGCCAATGTAACCAAATCTAATATCTGCCTTGCCAAATCATTATCCCCACTTATATCAGGTACCTCTGTAAGCACCAGTGTCAGATTTTGTTTTCTCTGCATCTGCTCCATCATATAATCGATAGCCCCATAGACGGACTTATCATCATTCAGTGTTTTCTCTGTAACAAGGTCATAAATGCCTCTTGACAATGTATGTACATAAAACGGATTATTAATTTCCTCGGATATATCCTTTAATACATCAAGTGTTCTGGCTCTCTCTATCGTATTGATTGCGATAAACGGAATTCGGGCTATAGAATATCTCTTCAATAGTTCTTTACTTTTTTTAACATTACTCATAATTGTCTCCTTAAAATACATTGATCCTGTTGTTACGAATAATACTTGACAGTTTTCCTGTACGGTCTTTTTTGGCTGAGTCCTCAAGGGATTGCTGCATATTATCTGCCTGTTCACGAATAAGGCTTTGATATTGTCTTCTTTCATCATCAGGCAATGCCGGAATATCTACCACAAAAGTAAGAAATTTCAACTCTTTTCTAACAGCTAATAATGACTGTACAAGATTTCTCTCCTGCCCCATTGAACGGCCAAGCTCCTTCTGAAATCTATCGGTTGCCACATTCATTCTGTCGTTTACAACATTGATAAGGCTCTGTGAAAAACGCTCAGCCACCCCTGACTGCCATTCAAGCTTTCCCAACTGCATCGCACGCAGTACTTCTTCATCATTCTTTTTTTCACGCAGCACATCTAATAACGACATCCATTCACTATATGTATCTGGTGGTTTATACATGCTTCTTCCTCCTCACAACAATCATTGGCGGTACTATCGACCAATCAGGGAGTCCTTTTGCAAATGCATCCTCTGCGTTCTCATTATCATTAATTGAGGTTGCTGCCATTTCCCTTTCAGCAGCTTCAAAATCGGAAAACTGCACCTCAGGCTTTGTAGCTTTAGTATCTTTAGTCTGACTCCACCCCTCTAAATTTGGCAATTCCTGTACTTCCGGTTCTGTTACTTCATTCAAGGTTTCAAATCCTATTGTATTTTGTACCTCTGTGCTTTCTGTTTTCTTTTCGCTCAAATTAACTTTTTGCTCATTCACAGGTTCATTTAACTGCTGATTTTCACCCATTGCATATCCGCATATCCTACAAAAATTGGCATTAATATCCGCCAGAAATCCGCATACAGGGCATTGTTTTTTTTGTCCTTCTATCGCTTCATTTATTATATTTACATTTGAATTCATATATGTACCTCCACTAGACAGCCTTTATTCTTCTATTCTGCCCTGACAGCTTTCTAACATACTGGTCAGGGGTAATCTCTTCAAGGAAATCTATTACCTTCTGACTTTCCGCATCTCTCGCTGCAAACTCCCTTCTAAAGTCAACGACTTCCGCAACTGTAGCACGCAAAATTTTCGTTCCTGTCTCCCGTTTCTGCTCAAATTGTGTTTCAATATTCTGTCTGTTTGTTTCAACATTCTTTTTCTTACCAAAGAACCTTATGACCATCCATACGCCAACAACAACCGCAATTATCCCAAGCAGACCATTTCCTGCAAACATCATTATCAACCCAACAACCGCAATCATCGCACCTGCAAATAAGCTGAATTTGTCTGCCATCGTTAATACTTGCTGTGACAAAGCCTGCTCTTTTTCTGCATCTATCATAGTATTATACGAAGCTACCAATTCCTGTTCATTCTCCCCGTTTACCGTTTTATCATTAAAGGAATCTATATTTATTTCAATATCATGGGGTATCTTCATTCTGTTATTTAATGTCACATCATTATAAGCATCAACTATCCAATCCTTTGTCAGTGCAATAGAAAATTTCTGAGTTGAATTGCTTGCATGAGAACTTTCAGGCTTCATTGCGGCATCAGTAAGCAGCTGTGTAAAATCCTTCTCTGTCTCAAAAGCACTCTCTTCAACCTTCATACTCTGCTGCGCCCTGCGCTCATCTCCATTGTAATCAACAATAAATTGCTCGAATGTCTCCTGTTTTCTTAACGGAATTTCCTCATCATCAAAATCTGTTACCAAACTGGTAAGAATCTCGTCCAGCTGTTCCTTAATTGAAGCACTTGATACCTCCTGTTCAAATATATCCGTAAAATATGCAAGAATATCTGCATGTAATTTTGCTCCGGTCATAATATCACTTAGAATCGGCCATGTTCTACTATACTTGGTAAGATAATGATATGAATCATCATTATATGGTTTTCTTTTTAAATTAATTGCATCTGACCACTGTTTTTTCTGCCGCTCAACAAATCCCGGCTTTGATGACAATTCATCCAGCCAGCTTTCTATTTGTTTTGAAACATAGCCTTCCGTATCAGCGCCAAGCAATCCGCTGGCATATGCATCAAGCACAATAATTGTTTTTCTGTCTAAATGCCCCTCATCCTGTGCTGCCAAATATCGCTGCGTCCATTTTAAACATGCATTTTTTCGTCCCGAACGCATACAAATAAGTGCAAAAAACAATGAAGTCTTTTCGTCATTTCTTTTAATCGCCTCATGTAATGCTGTATCTGCCAAATCCTTCTGGTCATTAATCCATGCAGATAACGCTACCAGACATGGTGCCAACCAGTAATTTGGAGTAGACAGCATAATTTCTTCTGATGCTGTTGTTACGGTTTCCTTCCGTACAATTCCTAAATCATCAGCCTGTAATATGCCAGTGGTAGTTCTTCTTACAATATCGTAATGTCCATACTTATTTTCTAACTCCTGCCTGATTTTTACTAATCTTGTCTCAGCCTGATTTAATCTGTTAGCCTTGTTCTGAACATCAACAAAAGCATGAAATTCCTGAGCCAAAGCGCCTACCTTATCATACACATTATTTACTTCATTCTGAACCGAGTTAACACCATAATTTAATGTCTCAATATTTGAATGAATCATCCTTAAATTGTTTTCAATCTCTCTTAAATCCGCAGGATGTATTGAGGTTACTTCTGCCATTTATCACTCACTCCTTCTCATAACAATATTTTAAATAATCTGCAATTATTTGTTGTTGCTGTGCTTTGCCTAGTCTCTTATCTTTTTTTATAAGACAACCAATCAGGCATATTTTCTTCGAAATACTATTTTGGCAATAGTTTATATTGACCCCTGAATTTAGGAACTTATCTATTACTTCTGCCATGTATTCCGATTGTCGCATCATCTTGATAATAGTTTCCACTACAATTTTAGAATTTACATATGAAGTTGTTTCCTTATAATGCTCACACCTTTCATTACAGAATGTACATCCTGCAAAAGGATAATGATTTTCGCTATTATAATCATAATTGCATTGAACTTTCCGCTGTATTTCAGCTATTATCTCTTCTCTTGACTTATGATAGCAATCACTAATCAACGGCATTTTAACGCATTTTGGTTTATTGTCTCCTTCAGAATATACAGCCGCATATCCACGCTTCAATGAGCTCAGATAATCTATCTGCCTGTCTGTCATATTCATCGCCTTGCCTATCGCTTCTCGATCCTCTTTATCCACAGTTCTGTGAACGATTTTTAGATTGGTGTTCTTTATCGTATCCGAAGCCAGCTTAGTCGGTATCTGGTCTGCTATTATAATCCCCTGTCCATAGGTTCTTATCTCTGCCAGCATATTGCAGAAAAATTCAACAGATTTCGCTCTGACATTTCCGCCTTCTCCAGTATCATTCACCTTCCGTAGCAATCTATGAGCCTCTTCAATCATCAATATATGATTTAACTTTTTACTGCCATTTGTCATTTGGGACTTACGATATTCGTATAGCTGCACCATAAGTAATCCAATTACAAATGATTTTGTTTCGTCATCGCCCAAATCCTCAAGCTCCATTACGACAGGCTCAGATAATATCCGCTCTATCGGCACGGATTCCCTTGTGTTCATCATTGCGCCTTTTCCGCCAATCATTAATGAATAAACTCTTGACTGTAACGCCGCTTTGACATTTGACTGTACCTCCTGATGATATCCAAGCTTATCGACTACTATCGCAATCTTATTATATAAATCTGATAATGTCGGATAAATCTCGTAGCCATATTTATTTTTATTGTCTACTATATCCCAGCCTTTGTCAGCATATATTTCATATACCGCCTGTTCTAACACATATGGCATAGGCGGATATAACTCAAAGGCTGCTTTAAATGTGGATAATATGTAATCAATATGTGTTTGTAATGATACCCTTTTATTTGCCTCAAACGGATTTATTCTGTATCGTACTGCGTCCGTCTTCGATTCATTTCCCAAAGTATATACCGTCAAATCCTCAAAACCATTTAGATTCCTAAGCTCCCAGTATTCCCTTTTTGCCGATTCTATAACCATAAACGGGATTTTTTCCACGTTCCACAGCTTATATAATATTGATTTTGATGTGTTGGTTTTTCCACCGCCAGTAACTCCAATAATTAAGGCATGTCTTGTAAAATCATTTTTCCTGATTTTATATCTGTTATTTGACTCTTTCTTGGAATTACATGAGGTACATATCTGTCCGATATCAAATGCATCTTCTATGGAGTTGTCTCGTACAGCCATATCGAATTCGACATAATCATCAATATAATACCCCGAATATTCTTTTATCGGAAGTCGGCACATTACCGCAAGCTGATGGCTGTTTAGCAGAGTTTGAAATTTTCTTATTGTAAGGTACATACCTCTTCCATTTTCATCCCACCTTCCGATAGGATTGATATCCGGATTATCTGTTACATCAGCTAATATATACACATTCTTAATTACCGTTGCTATATCGTTATACGGTATAATCCTAAAGGTCTCCGGTTTGGAAGCTTCTCCTGCAAAGCTTGCTTTTATTATATTTCCAAGCTTTATTGCCTCCGCATCTGTATCCGCTGCATAATATGCGCTTACCTTCCACATGCCGCTTGCCATACCACATTTCAGATTTTCCTCAAGGAATTCCAAATCATTAAAATAATTCTGATAATTGTAATCCTTAATTTCAGCAGAAACATTCCCCTGTGTTCCGCCGGAATAATTCTTTGTAATCATAGGAAATACTGCTGATATCTCATCCAATATCCGTTTATGTCCCCGATTAATTAGTATGCCGCTTTCCCCTTCCGCACAAACCATATACACAAAACGGGTTCCGGACATTCCTTTGCATATACTTTCTATTTGCACATTCCTGCCATCAATGAAATATTTATTAGAGGGGATTCCTGTAATGATTCCGCCTCTCTGTACAGTAGAATATAACACAGGATTACCATTCACGATTTCTATATCAATTCCAGGATATTCGGCTTCATAAGTACATAGCAAGCTATCAAGCATACTGTCATTTGTACCGATATACACATTGATTTCCTTCTCATCTCCCATAATTACATATACAAACATAGCTTTATATCTGGAACAGCTACTTAATATATCACATGTAATAGTTGTCAAATCGAATTTTTCATCATCCTTCCAGAAATCAGTTATACCGTTTATTTTCATAAACTTAAGATTTTGGGATTTCTCATAAAGGTTAGACTGATAATTTCCCTGAATATAATCCAGTTCTCTTTTACAGATTGCATCATCTTTTTCAGTTGGAGAAAATCTATAATCATTCATAAGCTTTTACCTTTTAAATAATCCTGTTATTAATAACCACAACAGCTTGAACATTCCTCCCAGCAGTCTTAAGACAATTTCCAACACCAGAGGAAGATTCAGTATTACGAATACAGCTACAAAGAATATAACAATTCCCTTCACTCCTATAGCTGCAAATACAGCAATTCCTAACAGTAAAATAAGCAATGCCATCATTCTAATTACCAATGGACTTATCAATCTGTTTGGCTGAACAATCACACCGCTATCCTTATTTCTTATTTTGCCGGCCACGATATTATTGTGCGAATCCCTTTTTCCATATATCTCAACACTGTTATTATCACTTATTGCTCCGGCATTCATCGTTCCATAGACTATTATCTGGTCACATGCATTCCCCTGTGAATTTAACGCCGAACCCATAAAATCAGGAAATACCTGAAACATGGTTATATCATCATCAAACATATATGGTATATTAAAAAATAAAGCGTCAAATATTCTTCTGTAAAATGTATGTTCATGCTTATCTATATGTACATTTTTTACAATTCCTGCCGTAGCCGGTATGCTTTTATTCTTTATAGGGGTATTCTGATTAGATGTATTTTGCGAGGACATCTGCGCAGACTGCGTGTATAAAGAAGCCACCTGTCCTGATGACATAACAGGAACATGACTATGATTGTCTTCTATCGGTTCTTGAGCCTCATATCCACTTAAGCTTCTGTCTGTGTTATCTCCTATCAGAATCTTTCTTGTCTTTCCTGAACCGGGTATATATGTATCATGCTCTTTTTCACTTACCGAAGCCTTATGAACACTACTATTACTATTGTAACTGAAGGACATATACGGGTCCTGCGACATAGCACAAAACTCACATACATCTCCTTCGTTTAAAACATCATTAATTCCACATTCTATACATTTGTATCCCATCGTATTGCCTCTTATTATTCTGAAATTTTATCTTAAAAAACATCATCATTTATTATACCAACATATTTATACTTTTTTTATTAATTGATTTTTTGTCGAATTTGATTGCATTTTTGTATACAAAATTTGTTATTTATAATATCATACTACTGGAAATTTTATCAATACCTTAGAAAGAAAAATTTAGATTCAAAAATTTAGATATAAAAATTCAGAATCACTTATTTCTTTTTCAGCGAACTTATAACACAGTATATTCCAATTATAATAATAACAGCAGAGTCCAAGGCAATAACCACATCAAATCGACATAGCAACCGATACAGATATTATATTTTCTATTTTTGTATTAGGGATTTCTTTCAGAATATAATTTATTAATTTATTGTCGGACTCTATACAAAGTAAATTTGCCACTAACATTGCCGGTGTATAAACTATTATTGTACCTCCAAGCAAACATTCAACAATGTAAACGCACCATCTTATAATTTTATTTTTACCCACAAGCTCCATAAAATATCCGTATAACAGCAGACTTCCAAAAAAGGTAATAAATTTGCCAATTATTTGACTAAGCAAATAATTGGCAGAAACATTAAAAATATTATTGAACACCGAAATTAAAAATACCAAAATAACCAATAAAATTATAAACATTGCTAGCATAGGTAAACTTGGATCTATATTAAAAAAGTGGACACGAAAAGTAACTATGCATTACAATAAACTAGACACCAAAAAGGAGATATCTGAACATGTCCACTAACAAATGCTTGACCCCAACAGTTATTTCTAAAAAACGTGTCTACGGGACTATAGTGCGATTTTTCTATATTCTCTTTTTTATATAAAATTGCACAAATTATAAAAATAGTCACACAATAATGTAAAAACTCATTTTGTCATTACTGTGTGACTTAATAGGTCTTATACTTCATACCTACAAATGAAGAGACATGTTTCCCACCAAATCAGGACATTATTATTTAATATTTTCAGAGAACAATAATCACCGATTGCTTCATCAACCAAATAATTTTGTCACTAATACATACCATTAGTAATCCTGACCATAACGCGCCTTAACACAATGTCCACCTTCACAAGATGATCGGTCGCTAGCATTAGTATTTACTTTAACACTAACTTCCATTTTCTTAATTTCTGGTTTTGCGTACTTCATTAATTTTTCCCTCCTTATTACATTTATTCATTAAAAGTAGCTTTCTTAATTGCTGCTTCAAATGTCATTCTTCCCTCGTAGAATTCTTTTCTTATCTTCGCCAATCTACATAGCGATTTGGGCCTGTATTCCATATCCCCATACAAAAAATCCATTTCTGCTGGGCATACGTCACAATAGTATTGAGCTTCACACCCCTTACAAACATATGTCTCTGTCGCT
The DNA here is from genome assembly GCA_964488185.1 of uncultured Coprococcus sp. Taxonomy (GTDB): domain Bacteria; phylum Bacillota; class Clostridia; order Lachnospirales; family Lachnospiraceae; genus Coprococcus. The sequence continues at coordinate 11,958 of CAZATW010000042.1, forward strand.
TTTATTTGACTATATATCTTAAAGTTTTCCCATATAGAATCATAATTGTTATTTGATAATTTTATTCCTCTGTGTCTCAATTTCATACATGGACACATTCTGCCAAGATAATCAATAACAAAACTATTCAGTGCAACATTGCAGGAATACACACATTCATTTTTCTTTAATTCGTTGATAATATCTGATGCAATAACACCTGCTTTTCTTTCGCCTCTATCAATTTGTTCATAATAATTCTGAAATTCATATTTCAATACATCCTGTAAAGCCACCTGATATTCCTTAGGTTTGTTATCTTTATCTATAGTCGAGCAAATCTCGAATGTATATACAAACGGTATGCCTATATCATCCGCTAATTTCTTCATATCATGCAATTCTTTCAATGTATCCAATATTATTGGAGATTTAAGAGAAACTCTTATCCCTGCCCTTTTTAATTTTCTACAGTTTTCTATTACTTGTGAAAAGCAACCACTTATTCCTATTACTTTTTGATACGTTTCTTCATTTGCTCCATATAAAGATATATCAACCAAAAGAGGGGGATATTCTTTTAAAACATTAATGATATCATCTGTAAATAAATATCCGTTTGTAAATAACTCTACTAAAAAGCCTCTTTTTTTTGCATACATATATATCTCTAAAAAATCAGGTCGTGTTAGTATCTCACCACCCGTTAAAGTTAAAAATAGTATGCCCTTATTATATAATATATCTATTATATCTATTATTTCGTCATATGATAATTGCTCAGACAAATGATTGTTCTGCAGGTAACAATGTATACAATTAAAATTACACCTTGCAGTAAGCTCAAACAACACAGAAAATGGTTTTCTATTTCTAATCCACTCTGTTCTCTTTCCTGAATCAAAATTCATCAACTGAATATGCCGATTTTCGTTAATCTCTTCCATCTATTACCTCCACGAATTTCTCCTGTACTAATAATTCTATGAATGCCTTTACATCTTTATATATAATCGATGGTTCAACTTCATCATCTATTCCTTCAATTAACGCAACAGAAATCCCTAATATATCATTGTGTATATCTAACTTCTTCCATATTAAATATCCAATTTCATTCAGCTCATACAATCTACATTTTTCATCCCAATAATTATCCTTTATATTAATTAAAAAAAATGTATCATGTATTCGTCTTGCAACAATATTGTCATTTTTCTTATACATTAACAAATCAATCACTCCTTATACACATATCCTCCAAATAATTTTTTACGATAGCATGCCAATTCTTTATCTATAATTGACTGAGCATATTTATCCTTAATATAAGCTCTAGCAAACTTCAATACTTCCATAGAGCCATTAATATCATTATATATTACTCTGTATAATAATGCTAAATTGGTAACTACTATGGCATATATCCCCTCTTCATATTTATCTTTTTCTGCCATTGCATATTCTACATTGCCATCAATTACTTTTATCTTAGAAATAAACTCTTCTACTATACTTTTATCAAGATCACTTGTTGCCATAATGAATGCTGCCATTACCTGAGATTTTATATCATCAAAATCTTTAACCAATTTCCATGCTTCATCAATATTATTTGAAAAAGTATACGACAAAGCCAATCGATATCTTGCCTCTTCCATACCCTGTAAATATTCTTCGAAATCTATATCTTTATCGTTTGTGCTATTACGCAGTATATCATAACCGAACATCCGCCAATCAAATATTTCTTTTCTCAGATTAATGCACTCTTCATCATCAATTTTTATCAGTTCTTGTAAACTAGCAAGAATACTTTTATGGGCGCATATTAATTCTATTGCATCTATTCTTTTTCCTTCTTTAGCGGCTTTGGAAAGCCAATAAACAGCAGTATCCTTTACTCCTTCGCCCGTTGCTTCCGTCATATAATATATTCCCACATGCATCATTGCATCAACATTGCCTTGTTCTGCTAAAACTACGAATTCATCAATTTTCAATTTATATCTTGCCTCCTAATAGCTTTTTTCGTATTCAATGCTTATATGATTAATTACAAATCATCCTAATATAAACGATGCTCATATATTTAAATTATTTCCACTAATACTATTAGTTATTTTACCACCTATTTTCGACAATAACCGTGCCATGCAAAACAGGCATAATTCCTTGCATTTTTTACCATACATTTTTTTCATTTTTCTATAACCATTATTTAATTATTTCAAAACAAGAGAGCCATTCTTCCGGACTATTAATCCATACAGATTGGCTCTCTTGTATTTTACTTTTATTCTTTTTATACAAAATATCAGGCAACCATTATATTCCTACCTCAAATATGAAACACCCGTCAATCACGAAATTCCTTCTGGTGATTTTGCCACCATACATGCCTTCCTGCAAAAACATATACCATACTTTAGAACAGCATACCCCTTATTTTCAAAAGTCTCTGCGTACCGTCTCTCCTCGATTTGCTTAAGCGCTTTTATACAGCATGCATCCATTTCAGGATATTCCCCACACCATTTTAATTCCAATATGATAACCGGTTTTCTCGGTCCATTAGGAATAAGCACGATATCAGGTCTTCCATCACCATACTCCCTGTTAGATTCCACAACGTAACCAGAAACAAACTTAAGTATCACCATCATTACACCATGATAAAAGGCTTCTTTACTATCATAATAGCTCATGGAGGAACTTAATAAATCGTTTATGATATTTTCCATACTTTCTGCATCACCGCTTATAATCGCATCACTAAAGGCTTTACTATCTATACCATTAACCTGCTCATTAAACCATTCCCTTATAACATTACTGTATACATACACTATCTCCTCATTGGGAATAGCCATCCTCAAATATTGCTCTCTTCCTTCTAATCTTCTTGATATCACCTTCAAATATCCTGTAAAAAACAGAAAATTCCACAAATTATCCTGTGTCTTATATATATCCTCATATGTAATATCTTCATGTACAGTTTTTTCTATACTCTCTCCATCTAGCAAACGCTCTATCTCTACCTTGGTTTGACTGTCAGCCCTTTCCACCAATTCTCTAATTATACTGTTTGATGATGTATTAGACCAGTATGGCTTTGGAAATGACTGACTTTCAGACATAGCAGTTTTTACATAATTAATTATACTCCATGGATTATATACCTCTGTCTCACCGAATATATATCCATCGTACCACTTCTTTACTTCCTGAAGTTTATCTGTAATTTCATAATATTCAAGCATAGATTCTACCTCATCTCCGGTAAAACCAAAGTATTCAGAATAATTATTGCTCAGTATTGAGTTAATCTCCAGATTATTAAGTCCTGTAAATATGGATTCCCTGCTTATCCTAAGGCAGCCTGTTATTACACCGAACTCCAATGCATCATTTGTCTTTAATGCAGATTCAAAAAGGGAACGGATAAATTTAATCATCTTATCGTAAAATCCTTCAAAATATGCATTTTCAAGCGGTACGTCATATTCATCAATTAATATTATGACATTCCTGCCATGATATTTACTAAGGTATACTGATAACTGCTTTAATGCCGTTGCATATTCTGCCGGACCTGCCTCTCTTTTTAATATCTGCATATACTGCTGTTTATCTTCCTCTGATAAAGCATCCCCTTCAAGTACATACCTGTGTCTGTCATATTCACTGATTATTTCATTTATCAGACATATATATGACATCTCATATTCAGGCTGCTTTGCCGATTTCAACGAAAGATTAATAATAGGATACATTCCCATCTCAGCTGTATATTCCTCACCTGTTTTCATTATCTTCATACCATCAAAATATCGGCTGTTGTCTATCTTCTCGCCCATTCTTGTCCGCTCATCTTCGAAGAATGTCCGTATCATACTCAGCGTAAGTGTTTTTCCAAATCTTCTTGGTCGTGTAAACAAATTCACAATACCCTTTTGGTCTGCCAATTCTTTTATCATTAATGTTTTATCAATATAATAATAGTTATTTTCTATAATTGTTTTAAATCTTTCTACACCTATTGCTATTGGCTTATACATACACATCCCCTCCGCTGTTTTACTGTTCTCTTCCTGCATATATAATATAACTATATACAATTAATATAATTTAATCAAGCATGTGAAAAATTTTTCCTAATTTCCTAGCTATCATTTTCCTTATTTCTATTATCCCCCTGCTTTTTTTTAGATTTTTCTTTTGCTTCTTTTTGAGCCTTCTCCTCCGCCTCAAGCTCCTCTAATTTTTTATCTATTTCTGCAATCAATGCATCAATATCAATAGACTTATCTCCGATTTTATTTTTATCTGACTTTTTATTTATTGTTTCCGGATTCTTATTTTTTAAATTACCAACACCTATTTTTCTCTGCTTTGCCATTTTTTTATAGCACCAGTCTTTTATATCCCAAATCCTCTCTCCAATATTTTTATTATCAGATTTTGGCACATAACACCTAAGAGGCACATACGGTAATTTATATTCTGATATATCTGGCAATCTAACAAATATCCCTTTCCCCTTATGTACAAACAATACTTCTCCAAATCTTATCTCATTCATTTCTGAAATACTAACCAGATGTATTTCCCTGCCTGATGGTAAAACAGCATAACCTAATCGTTCCTGCACAAGTCTGTGTATTTCATACTCAGAACTTCTCATTAAGAGCCATGAAGCACAATTTGTAATAATATTGTTTGCCTCATCTTTAGAATAATTCTGTCTAAGAGCTGCAAGTGACTGAACTACAAAAAGAAATCTTAGGCCACGGATGTCAAATGTACTTTCACTTGTAAAATCTATAATATCCTTATATGACATATATGGTTCTAATGCCGTTCGAAGCACAGAAAGAACGGACATGCGTGTATCCTTAGCATTTTCAAATATTACCTGAAGCTGCTGGTATGCAGAACTCATTTTAGACTCCTCTGTATCAAACATAACATCCTTTACCATTACTTTTCTCTTACATGAAAACAATGAGCCTTCCTCGTTGGTATCTATATCATCAAACAGCTTCTGTATCAGAAGTATAATATTATGTATGGTTATTGCTTCCGGCTCAGCATTTTCCAAAAGCCATTGTGCTGCCCCCCATGAATACTGCGGCAGCACTATTCGCCCAGTATGGATCCTTCTCACTGGATACGGACTCTACAATACTCATTGCAAAGCTTTTGATAAGTCTCATAGCATTTGTCTTCATACCTGCAAAATAATACCTTACAGCCAATTCAAGCGGATTAAATCTATCCGGGCTTTTGTCCGGCGATTTATAATCAAGTATTACTATCTCATATCCCATTTTCTGTGCATATGGTAATGTTTCAGATATGATTTCTGTTTTGCAATCATTTACCACAAAGGATTCTTTTGCATTTATCACACTAAGCATATATGGAAGAAGTGCTGTCCTGGTCTTACCCGAACCAGTATCTCCAAATATCATTGTATGCGTTTCATGAGTATTTAATATATATATCATCCTTGTCTTTTCTACATATCAGGTTCCCGTGTATAGTGTTATATTTATCTGTAGTCGCAAGCCTTATACGTGTCTGTATTTCTTCAAACTCCTCTTTTGTCATAAATCTTGAACCATTTCTTATAATCTTTGTATCAAAATATGTATTCATCTATATCACGTATAATCCAATCATATTAGAAAGTGATTGGATTTTCTCCTTTCTCCCAGATTCTGCTGGGTATTTCAATCCTTTTCTGATATATTTATTTAGGCGCTGTGGATCTGTAGCTATTTATTTACAGCTTTGACTGTTCCGAGGTGACTCAGACCACAGCTTTTCGTCTATTACTGTTAATCAGTTTGTTAACGCTCCGACGTTTCTATTTACGTGATTACACAGCCGAATTCTCTGTGGAAGACAGCAGCGCCAAATATTACAAAGGAGGCATTAAACTATGTCCACGTACTTTATTGGAATTGATATTTCCAAGTACAAACATGATTGCTGCATTATTTCAGCAGCAGACCAAAAATTTATTTCAAAGTTCACTGCCAAAAACAATAAGCAGGGCTTTGAACAGCTGCTTTCAGCTTTCAACTCTCTCTCCAATCCTGAAAGCATAAGAATAGGGTTTGAATCTACCGCCCATTATGCCCTCAATCTGGAACTTTTCCTTGAAAACGCCAACCACAGCTTCATGGAAATCAATCCAGTCCTCATCAAGGAATACAAAAAGTCTACTTCTCTCAGTCGCTGTAATCTATTCTGAGTATATACCTTTACCTTTTTGAGATTGCCGTAATCTTTTTCTGTCATTTCAATAGAACCATTCACATGGATATCGTATTCTTCATTCAACACGCCATATAACTGTTCTATCTTAAACAACTCTGATATCCCTTCTCTGCAACGAACCTCAACTTTTTTCATTGTCTTGCTCATTAATTTGGCCTCCTTAAGAATTCTATGTAACAATCATCTTCAGAATCCGATGAAGCATTGTCACATGTCAATTCTAATTCACCGTGTTCATCGAAATCTCTGCACATCTGCATATACCCTTTGTCTTCGTTATCCTTAAACTCAACCTGAGTTTTCCATATAAATCTTGTAAAAATTGCCATAATTATTTCTTCTACGGAAACAAGTATGATTCCAAGGACTACACGCCATATCAGTCTCTCTAATTTATTGTTGTAACTAAACATCATCTTTCCAAGTAAAAATGCTACTTTTATATTCACTAAAAGAAAAGATATAAACGTCAGAAAAAATACCCATACATTTTCATATGATCTTGTAAATGGCATTATCTTTACCATCAACAGTATTAGTACCATAATTGCAACAAGATAACCCCAGTTAAACTCTTTAATATGATAACAATTGTTAATAAGCCCTTGTTTTTCCTCCGTTATAAAGGTCTGAGTTGATAATAAACTCAAATTTATAGCACCAATTGTAGCTTTTACAAAATCACCTACAGCATTCCTATTTATAGACATTTCATTCTTACCATCTACCATCCAAATATACCTCCTAATATCTCGTCTACATTTGAAAGAATTAATAATGGTAATACAATCTGGCTGCAAAGAATAAGTGCATCTGAACAAATATTAGCCAAACCATTGGCAACCCCTAGTTCTTTCCAATATTGCTTTCGTTTTCTGAAATCCAATAGATTACCAATATTCTCCTTCGCAGCTTTCACGACCGACTCCTTTCCCAGCAAGTCACTAATAGTATGTTCCCCATCTAGCCCTTGAAAGAATGTCATATTTAGCAAAGCCAAAAATACATTTTGAAATCCTGCGAAATAAAATGCCCCCGAAAACTCATATATAAAACTCTGCTGACTGCTCCAACTAGACGCAAGCATAAAAAAGATACCTGCTAACAACAGATTCATCTCAACACCTGCAAGATTAATCTGAGCCTTCTGTAATTTATTCTTAATTTTTGATGTATCAAGCATTACATATGCTCCCGGAAATAAACCACTCCACATTACCCCTAGCTCTAGCCATGAACCCTTGTATGCTAAACATGCAGTTACATGACTTAACTCATGTACAAACATACCAACTAACAAGCCAAATATATATCCTAACAATATATGTGCATAATTAATTTCATATATCGAATGAACATAACTAATAATGCCTATAACCAATACTGGTACACATGACATGTAAAGCAAAGAGTTCAAAATCTTTGGTATAAAAGAATTTGTTTTCTTTAATTGCCCTTTTGGAATAAAAAGTGTGTACATTAATGTAAAACCTTCCGACTGACTTCTTCCCGGTTTCCTTAGCATCAGCATATCATCGAATAGCCGATAATATCTGCAACACTCTTCATAACTAAATCCATTTATTTCCATAGGGTTACGATTCCCATTGAGTCGAGTAAGATACCGGGCTTCTCTCTCAGTAATATCAATTTCTTCATCTATAAGGGCATTATGAGCCACAATCACACCATCTTTTCTACGACGTAATGTCACGTAATTAGCCAAGGCTTTGTATTTGCCATCAATATTTATCTCCAATGCAACCATCTCCCATCTTATAGTCCATTACCACATTTTGGTTTACAATGTTATCTCCGAGCTTGTTAAACTTCTTAAGGAACGTTGCATAAGGTTCCCTATCTAATATTCCCTCTTTTCTTTTTCTCATCATGAACATAAAACCATTCATCCAAAATCACCTCTTCCATAAAATTTATTTCGTTCCATCCGTCAAATATCTGCCATACTATTAATCACCATTCGATGTATCTGTATACTCATCTATAAGATAGAAATAATTATATACCTCACTTTGAGCCCAGCTTCGAGCATCAATTTCAAGTGACTGATTTTCATAATCCAAATACTCATAAATATCACTATCATCATCACACGTATAGTACTGATTATAATTATCAATCCAACTTGCCACACCTTCGCTTTGAAATGCAAATAAATTTCTTTCTTCAGGCGTCAGGGTTGTATAGCACTCGGTCAGTAAATATTGGTATACATGACGTGCTTCATGACACACAGTATCCAGTATCTCCGCATTACTTCCACCATCGAGCGTTCCGTCTTTCAACGGCTTAGAATTAATTGTGATAGTATTTGTAGAGTGATTGTACTGACCTAAAGTTGTTTCGCTTAATTCTTTAAATTCAAGATTAATTTCACATAAGCCCAGATATCTTGCCTGATTATATACAATAGCTGTAACCACTTCACACTTTCCCTCATAGGTTAGTGCCTGAAATTCATTGTTATTTCGGATTTTCTTAATAAGATCGATATTTTCAGAGAGCTGATATCTATCATCGTAAGCCTGTGCCACTTCATAATCATCTTCAAACGGCGAATTTGGAGCCCCAATTCCTGCGATGTCGTAGTACTTAGTAACAATCTTCTCACTTGATGTAAAATGTACTGTAGCTGGGACAACGACAAGGACAAACGCACATACAACACTAGCATTTCGTCTTATTATAAATAAGCTCCTACGAATTCTATTTAAGATAATTTGCTTATATTTATCTGGTCTCTTAATCTTAGTTGAAAAGATTACATACAAGCTTATTGCTGTAAGTACAGCACCCACAATCACGGTTGCTTTTATAAGCCCAGGCTCGTAAGCACCAATTGTGAGTACTATATATGAACCCATACCTAAGATCAAATCCCCCATCATGCCAGTGTTGGTTCTATTGTATTTACAACTTATTCCGATACCGATACCACATGCAATAACCATACAAAGAATAAGTCTTATAAGACTCTGATGATAATATGCTATAGGAGCAATTACTGGAAGTAACTTGTACACGTTGTACCCAAATATTCCACCGAATAAAATATGATTCGTAATATATTCATCTCTTTCTAATGTTGAACGATCTTTTCTTCGCAATTTTCTTTCTTGCATGTAATATCAACCTCCTTATCTTGCGTATTCCAACCATATTTTTATAATGTGATTTTATCAATTATCACTTAAATTGTAGTTACCAATAATTGTCAATTTGTTACCTTTTTTATTCTTCTAGTCTTTTATTTCATAATATTATTTTCTTATATTCAAAACCAACAATCAATGAACCTTTCCTCAATTGAAATTTATGATTATTAAATTGATTGGTGAAATCGAAATTAATCCTCAATGTTCTTATTAATACCCTCTGCACTTCTTCCGACCTTCTCTTCGTTAATAACGGATTTGCTACCTTTTTCTTCACTATTTTTCAAATTTTGCTTTTTCCTCGCTTTCTCGTTTTTCTCTTTTTCTCTGAGTTCTTCTTCCTTCTCAAGTTCCGCAATCTTACGATCGATTTGAGCAATCATCTCATCAATACTAAATTCTTCTGAAAATTCCTGTAACACCTCATCCACGTCTTCATCAAAAAGCGAGTCATCATCTAAATCCTTAAAATTACCGAAGAAAAACTCAAAGCTGTCAACAACTCCAACACCTGCCAAATTAATAATTTTCGCATATGGATTATAAACCCACTTATAAGATCAATCAATCTATTAGAAATCAAGTTAAAATGCCGTTTCTGAAATCAATTTACGATTATATAATTTCAAACATTTACACTTAAACTGCTATAATCTTATCATTGCAAAAGCAATATGTAGTTACCGAAAAAAGATAAATAGTTTCCCTTTTCACTATATCCGCAAGCTTTACTAATTCGGACTTAAGGGCACTATTCTTTATCTCATTCTCTTTATGTTTTTCCATATTTTATTTCTCCTGTTCTTCATACTTTCACATAGTAATTAATTTTTTCATAATATATATCTTTATATTCCTCCAAGGAATCGCATGAAATACAAAAAAGAGACACTCAAACCGAATGTCTCCCAAAATATCAATATTATAATAAAGTTATTTTATATCTAATTTTTTCTTATATTGCCTACCTATTTTTATTACCTCATCTGTACTAAGCGTTATTACACTGTGTGTATAGTTTTTAATATACTGCCTATTCACTATACATCCACTATTTACCCTTATAAATATTTCCGGAAGAATCCGTTCTGCATCAGTTAATGATATGTACTGTACATATTCCCCTCTAACAGTATAGTATTTGGTTAGCCGCTCTTCTTTCTTTATACATATAACTTCATTGCTTGTAAAGACATTGGTAGTTCTCCCATAACATATCTTAACATAATTACCCTTTTTACTATTCAAACATTCTATTGCTGCACTAAGGGCTTTAATTAGCTTTGCATCTCTATCCTTTTTCTTTATACAATTAATATGCTCTGCTTCATACACATCAATATCATCCGGAATATCCTCTACATAAAATATTATCTTACAACTAGGCATCATTCCGTTTATTAATTTTGCAAGCGATATACCATCATACCCTAAATCTTTAAATATGATTTCTGTAATAAAAATATCACATTCAAATGTTTTGTCTTCAATATCAAACATGACTTCTTCCGGTACATATTTTACAAATTCTATATTTGATGTATCAAGTCTGCTCTTTATATATACTATTATCTGCTCTACTGTCATGATATCTGAATCGCATATTCCCATTTTCATAAGCAAAATCACATCCCCTCTTCTTTGAGTAACACGAACGGAAATATAGCACTCTCAATATTGCTTAGACTCTATTAACCAATTCGAACATGCCTTTTGCATAATATCATAATAAATACAGAATTTTACATTTCATGTATAAACTACAATTTTCGATGCGCAAATTACATTTTTTTACATTTCATGTTGTAATTATATGGAAATTTCGATATTATTTATATTGTTACTGCTCGCTGTATAAGCTGAAGTAATATGTACATCGGAGGAAATATTTATTGATTATCTAATTCAAGACTCGCTCGCGAGTCTTGGCGCGGGATTCGTGTCAGCGTTAGCTGA